>NZ_SISL01000717.1:0-1943 GCF_004307965.1 Verrucosispora sp. SN26_14.1
GACCAGCCCGGCGGTGGCCAGCCGCCCGCGCAGGTACTCCCCCAACGTGGCCAGGTCGGTCACCCGCCCGGCCGCGACAGCCGCCTCCAGCCCCGACGAGTGGGCGTGCGCCCCCGCTGGGAACCGCCCGTCGGCGAGCAGCAGGAGCATGGTCGGCGCGCTCATCAGAACAGGAAGTAGCGCTGGGCCATCGGCAACTCGGTCACCGGGTCGGGTTCGACCACCTCGCCGTCGATGCGGACGGTGAAGGTGTCCGGGTCCACCTCGATGCGCGGCAGCGCACCGTTTTCCGGCAGGTCGGTCTTGCCGCGCTGCCGTACGTCGGCGACCGGCACCACCCGGCGACGCACGTCCAGGCGCAGCCCGGCGTCGAGCGCGGCGGGTGCCACGAACGCCAGGCTGGTGGCGGCGGCCGCGACGCCGTACGCGCCGAACATGGGGCGGGGCAGCATCGGCTGCGGCGTCGGGATCGAGGCGTTCGCGTCCCCCATCTGGGCGTACGCGATGAACCCGCCCTTGATCACCAGGTGCGGTCGGACGCCGAAGAACGCCGGTTCCCAGAGCACCAGGTCGGCGAGCTTGCCCGGCTCGACCGAGCCGATCTCGTGGTCGAGTCCGTTGGCCATGGCCGCGCAGATGGTGTACTTCGCCACGTACCGCCGGGCCCGGTGGTTGTCGGCGGCACCGTCACCGGGCAACGCCCCCACCCGCGCCTTCATCACGTGCGCGCTCTGCCAGGTCCGCAGCACGACCTCGCCGACCCGGCCCATCGCCTGCGAGTCCGAGCCGATGATCGAGATCGCGCCCAGGTCGTGCAGCAGGTCCTCGGCGGCCATCGTGGACGGTCGGATCCGGCTCTCGGCGAACGCCAGGTCCTCCGGCACCGCCGGGTTGAGGTGGTGGCAGACCATCAGCATGTCGAGGTGTTCGGCCAGGGTGTTGCGGGTGTACGGACGGGTCGGGTTGGTCGACGAGGGCAGCACGTTCGGTTCCCCGGCGACGGTGATGATGTCCGGCGCGTGCCCGCCCCCGGCCCCCTCGGTGTGGTACGAGTGGATCGCCCGGCCGCCGATCGCCCGCAGGGTGTCCGCGACGAACCCGGCCTCGTTGAGGGTGTCGGTGTGGATGGAGACCTGCACGCCCGAGGCGTCCGCCACCCGCAGGCACGCGTCGATCGCCGCCGGGGTGGTGCCCCAGTCCTCGTGCAGCTTGAAGCCGCCGGCACCGGCCCGCAGCTGTTCCCAGAGCGCCTCGGCGGAGACCGTGTTGCCCTTGCCGAGCAGCAGCACGTTGACCGGGAACGCGTCCAGCGCCTCGTGCATCCGGGCCAGGTGCCAGGCGTTCGGCGTGACGGTGGTGGCCCGGGTCCCCTCGGCCGGTCCGGTGCCGCCGCCGACCAGGGTGGTGACCCCACCGGCCAGCGCCTCGGTGACGATCTGCGGGCAGATGAAGTGCACGTGGGTGTCGACCGCCCCGGCGGTGAGGATCCGGCCGTTGCCGGCGATCACCTCGGTCGCCGGTCCGATCACCAGCTCCGGGTGCACACCGTCCATGGTGTCCGGGTTGCCCGCCCGGCCCAGCGCGACGATCCGCCCGTCGCGGATCCCCACGTCCGCCTTGACCACGCCCCAGTGGTCGAGGACCACCGCGCCGGTGATGACGGTGTCCAGGGCCCCCTCGGCCCGGGTGGCCCGGGACTGCCCCATCGACTCGCGGATCACCTTGCCGCCGCCGAAGACCGCCTCGTCGCCGCCGGCACAGTGGTCGTGCTCCACCTCGATCAGCAGGTTCGTGTCGGCCAGCCGGATCCGGTCGCCCGTACTCGGCCCGTAGAGCGCCACGTAGCGCTCCCGCTCCACCATGCTCATGCCGTCGCTCCGCTCCGCTGCGCGCCGTCGTCGGGCACCGCCGTCGTCGGGGCCGGGTCCAGCGGGCCGGCGCAC
>NZ_SISL01000718.1:0-1943 GCF_004307965.1 Verrucosispora sp. SN26_14.1
TCAGCGCTAGTCTCGTGGGCTCGGAGATGTGTATCAGCGCCAGGGTCAACGCCCGGGGCGGCCGACTCAACGGCAGCGTCCGTGGCCCGACCCCGTCGTCCCGGTCCGGAGCATCGTCCCGGTCCGGAGCGTCCTCCTGGTGCTGAGCGTCGTGCCTGTCGTCGACCTGCGGCGCTCCGCTGCCCGCTCCGGGCGTCGACGGCTCCGGAGAAGCGGGCGGCGGTGGCCCATCGGGGTTCGGGGTGGGTCCGTCGCCGGGTGGATCGGTCGGCCCGAGTTCGTAGAGGAAGCGGCTGGGCTGCTCCTCGTGGTCGTCGCCGCCGACGGCCGCCGACGCGACGGCGCTGACCAGCAGTCGCCGCCGGGCCCGGGTCACCGCGACGTGGAACAGCCGCCGTTCCTCGTCGAGCAACGCGGAGGTCTGTCCGACCAGGGTGGCGACCTCCCCGGCACCGTCCGCCCGGCCGGTCATCACGTCGACCAGCCGTTCCGAGCCGAGCAGGCTGCCGCGCAACCGCAGGTCCGGCCAGACGCCCTCCTGCACCCCGGCGACGGCGACCAGATCCCACTCCAGGCCCTTCGCGGCGTGCGCGGTGAGCAGGCGTACCGCGTCGCCCCGGTCGGCGGAGGAGGCGAGCGTGTCGGCGGGGAGTTCCTGGGCGAGCACATGGTCGAGGAAGACCTCGGTCCGCGCGCCCGGTAAACGGTCGGTGAACCGGGCGGCGGCGTCGAAGAGCACCAGCACCGCGTCCAGGTCCCGGTCGGCCGCCTCGGCCCGACGCCGCCGGGCCAGGTCGCCCTCACCGGCCACGGCCGGTCCCCGGGCCAGCGCGGCGGACCACAGCTCGGCCAGCCCGCTGGCCTGCCAGACCGCCCAGAGGACGTCCTCGACGGTGGCGCCCGGTCGACCGGCCGTCTCGCGGGCCACCGCCAGCAGCCCGGCCACCGTCTGCGCCGACTCGGCCCAGCGCCGCTCCACCCCGGCCAGCTCGGCCGGGTCCTGCAACGCCTCGACGATCAGCTCGCCGGAGGGCCGACGGTCGCCGCCGGCCAGGGCGAGCGCGCGTAGGCCCTGCCGCAGCCGGCGCTCCGCCAGCGGATCGGCACCGCCGAGCGGCGAGTGCAGCAACGCGACGGCGGCCTCCTCGTCCAGCCGCTCCGGCTCCAACGCGCAGCGCAACAGCAGCAGCAGCGGCGCGACCGCCGGTTGCAGGTGCAACGGCAGGTCCTCGCCGTGCACCACGGTCGGTACGCCGGCGGCGTGCAGCGCCCGCCGCAACCCGGGCAGTTGCCGCCCGGTGGAACGGACCAGCACCGCCATCCGGGCCCAGGGCACGCCGCCGAGCAGGTGCGCCTCGCGCAGCGCGTGTGCCAGCCAGGCCGCCTCGCTGGTGGCCGAACGGAAGGTCCGGACCTCGACGGTGCCCGGTGGCGTGTCGGGCAACGGGTGCAGCCGACGGTGTGCCGCCGGACCACGCAACCGTCGACCCAGCCGGGACGCGGCAGCGAGCAGCCGCTCCCCCGCGCGGTAACTGGTGGTGAGCAGCACCTGCGCGGCCGGCGCACCGGAGGCGGTGCGGAACCGGTGCGGGAACGTCGTCACACCGGCCGGATCGGTGCCCCGGAAGGCGTACGTGGAGGAGTCGGGATCGGCGAAGGCCACCAGCGGCGTGCCGCCCCCGGCGACCGTGTCCAACAGGTCGAGCTGCGCAGGGTCGGTGTCGGCCAGCTCGTCGACGTAGACGTACGCGAGACGACGCCGCTCGGACGCCAGCACCTCCGCGTCGTCGCGCAGTAGACCGGTCGCCGCCCGGACCAGCTCCGCCGGGTCGTACGCGACCGAGCCCCGGTTGGCGACGTCCCGCAGCGCCAGCACCGCGACGTACTCACGCAGGAAGCGGGCGGCGGCCGGCCAGTCGGCGCGGCCGAGCCGCTCGCCGAGC
>NZ_SISL01000719.1:0-1938 GCF_004307965.1 Verrucosispora sp. SN26_14.1
ATGAGCGCTAGTCTCGTGGGCTCGGAGTTGTGAATAAGAGACAGCCGCCGCCTCACCGGCCGCCGCCAGGGCCGCCAGGTCACCCGCGCCGAGCATCCGGGGCGGCTCGGCGGAGACCAGCTCCGGCGGGCCGAGGATAGCGGTCAGCTCCTGCCACAGCTGGCACAGCGTCAGGTGGTACTGGCCCTGCCGCAGCGGGTCCTCGCCCCGCTCGACGGTGTCCCGCAGGGTCCACAGTGCCCGGCGTACGCCCTGCGGCCAGGTGGTGCCGAAGACCGTGTCGTAGTGCGGCACCTCGGTCGGGCCGAACGTGACGGCGCTGGGGGTGCTGGTGTCACGGTCGGCGGCGAAGTGCGGGTCGGCGCCGATGCCGGCGACCTCGCGGGGGAAGTCCGGACGCGCGGTCCAGACCGTCGGGCCGTGCGTACCCACCAGCGTGAGGTTGCCGGCCTCGGTGCCGATGGTGATCCGGTGCATCAGGTGGGCGTAGTTGTCCGGGTCGGCCGGGTCCATCTGGTTCTGTACCCGCAGCGTGACCGGCACCCCGGCCAGCACCCCGTCCAGGCTGCGGAACGGCAGGTCCAGCTCGGTCGCCGAGGTGACCGACACGGGCAGGGCCGGCAGCTCGGTGAACCGCCACGGCCGCACCCCGCCGAGCGCCTGACCGAGCAGGTCCAGCAGCGAGTACGCCAACTGGAAGCCGCAGGCGACGTCGAGGTAACGCGGTGGCTGGCGGCGCAGCAGTTCGCCCGCCGCGCCGAGGAACCGACGGACCGGGGTGATGTGCCGATAGAACGGGTTGAGCTGGTACACCACCTTGTGCCGGCGGGCCTGGCGCAGGCAGCGGGCCAGCTCGTCGTGGTGCAGCGGGTGCTCCTGGAGCACGTGCACGCCGCGCGCCATCAGCTCCATGGCCAGCTCGGAGCCACGGCCGCCGAGCAGCCCGCCCCGGATGACCACGCAGGCGATGTCGATGTCGTCGGGCAACTGGTCCACCGCCGTGTACAACGGCACGCCGTAGTGCGCGGCGCAGGCGCGGGACCGGTCGCTGCCACCGGCGAGGACCCCGGCGAGCTCGAAGCTCGGGTCCGCCTCGCGGAAGGACTCCAGGTAGACCTGGCCGAACCGGGTGCCACAGACGACCACCCGGGTGGGTCGCTTCATATCACGTCCTCCTCGTACTGCTCGACGGCGGAGACGTCCGCCACCACGGCGGCCAGCGGCACCGCCGGCACCGCCGCCAGTTCGGTGACGGTGGCGATCGGGTCGAGGACCTCGTCGGTGTGCCAGACACCGGGCGGTACCGCGCCGGCCAGCACCGCTCGGGCCGTCAGCGCGGCCATGCTTCCGGTGAGTTCGCTGGCGCCGGTGCTGCGGACCACGGCGGTCCGCTCCCCGCTCGGTCCGGAGAGGGTGACCACCAGGTTCTGGTACGCCGGGTGGCCGAAGAGGTCCAGCTCCGCCGCCCGGCACAGTCGCTCCCCGGCCTCCCGGTGCCCGCTCTCGGCGGTCCCGGACCCGGTCCGCAGCGCGGCCAGCACCCGCTCGCCGGCGAAGACCGAATACCAGTCGACCTGTCGCAGCCCCAGCACGGCGGCCACCCGGGCGGTCTCGGTGCCCAGGTAGGGCTGGGCGGTGACCGGCTCGGGGAACCACGGCAGCGTCAGCTCCGGCACCGGGCGCAACGCGTTGCGCGCCACCCGGCCGTCCCGCCAGGCCGCGGCGGGCCAGCCGAAACTCTCGTCGGCGGCGACGTAGTCCACGGCGGCGGTCAGCGTGAACCGGTCCCGCCCGCCGACGTACCCGGTCAGCCGGTCGCCGTCGGGCAGGTGGGCGGCGAGCAGCCGGGGCAGCAGCCCGGTCAGTCCGGGCATCATCCCGGCCGACACCACGCCGGTCCGGCCGCTGCCGCCGGCCACCGCCGTCACGGCGGTGGCC
>NZ_SISL01000072.1:0-18852 GCF_004307965.1 Verrucosispora sp. SN26_14.1
GGCACCGCCCGCACCTGGCGCAGCAGAGCCGCCTCGCGGTTGAGCAGCCGCAGTTCGGCGCGGAGCCGGGCGGCGGTGTCGTCGATCGCCAGCAGCCGCTGCCGGTCGGCCACGGTCAGCGCGGCGGTCGCGGCCACCAGGTGGGAGAGCACCGTCGGATCCTCGGGCAGTTGCTCGCTGAGCTGCTCGGGCTCGGCCCGCATCAGGCCGAGGTACTGCCGGAACACGGCGGTGACCCGGGCCGCGAGCTGCGCGGCTGCCTCGTCCGGGCCGCTCGGCTCGGGTAGCCACTGCACTTCGGCGGTCAGGTACGGCGCGGAAGTGGAGTCGATCTCGATGACCCGGAACCGTCGCCGGCCCACCGTGACGATGTCGAATCCGCCGTCGGTCAACTCGGCGACCTCCCGCAGGTCGGCGGTGCACCCCACCTCGTGCAGGGTCACCTCGCCGGTGCCCGGGGTGATCCGGTCGGGTCCGGGAGCGACCTCCCAGCCGCTGCGGATCGCCACCACACCGAACTCCCGGGGCGCATCCGGCGGCAGGTCGACCAGGTGGCGGACCAGCGCGCGGTAGCGCTCCTCGAAGATGTGCAGCGGCAGCACCAGCCCGGGGAAGAGCACCGTGGTGAGCGGGAACAGCGGCAGCCGTGCGGTCACGTGATCGAGCCTAGCCCGACTCGCCGCCACCGGCGTGTCCCGGCTCACCGTCCCGGACAGCGGGCGGCGTCGGTCGGCCCGGTGGCGGGCCGCCTAGACTCGCAGGGGTGTTGAACCGGATCGACCTGCGCGGTGGCGAGCCCGACCCGCGCCACCTGCTGCCCCGTGCCCAACTCGACGTGTCGGTGGCCGTCGAGCGCATCCGCCCGATCGTGACGGCGGTCCGTGAGCATGGCTACCAGGCGGTCCGCGAGGCCAGTGAGCGGTTCGACGGGATCTCCCCGGAGGTGCTCCGGGTGCCGGTCGAGGCGATCGCCGCGGCGGAGGAGACCCTCGACCCGCAGGTCCGCGCCGCGCTGCTGGAGTCCATCCGCCGGACCCGCACGGTTCACGACGACCAGCGGCGCACCGATCACACCACCCACGTGGTGCCGGGCGGCACGGTCACCGAGCGCTGGGTGCCGGTCGACCGGGTCGGTCTCTACGTTCCCGGCGGCCTGGCGATGTACCCGTCGACCGTGGTGATGAACGTGGTGCCCGCGCAGGCGGCCGGAGTCCGGTCGCTGGTGGTGGTCTCGCCGCCGCAGAAGGAGAACGGCGGGCTGCCGGACGCCCGGGTGCTGGCCGCCTGTGCGCTGCTCGGCGTCGACGAGGTCTACGCCGTCGGTGGGGCGCAGGCGGTGGCCATGCTGGCGTACGGCTGCGCGGTGGACGCCGCCGGCAGTGCGCACTGCGCTCCGGTCGACATGATCACCGGGCCCGGCAACATCTTCGTCACCGCCGCCAAGCGGCTGCTGCGCGGCGTGGTGGGCATCGACGCCGAGGCCGGCCCGACCGAGATCGCCATCCTCGCCGACGACACCGCCGACCCGGCGCACGTCGCCGCCGACCTGATCAGCCAGGCCGAGCACGACCCGCTGGCGGCGAGCGTGCTGGTCACCCCCTCGGTGGCGCTGGCCGACGCGGTGGACCGCGAACTGGCCCGGCAGGTGCCGGCGACCAAGCACGCCGACCGGGTCGGCACCGCGCTGGGCGGGGAACAGAGCGGCGTCGTGCTCGTCGACGACCTGGCCGCCGGGCTGCGGGTGGTCGACGCGTACGCGGCAGAGCACCTGGAGATCCAGACCGTCGACGCCCGCGAGTGGGCGATGCGGGTACGCAACGCCGGGGCGATCTTCGTGGGCGCGTACTCGCCGGTGTCGCTGGGTGACTACTGCGCCGGTTCCAACCACGTACTCCCCACCGGCGGCTGCGCCCGGCACTCGTCCGGGCTCTCGGTGCAGTCCTTCCTGCGCGGCATCCACCTGGTGGAGTACACCGAGGAGGCGCTGCGGGAGGTGGCACCGCACGTGGTGGCGCTGGCCACCGCGGAGGACCTGCCCGCGCACGGCGAGGCGGTCTCCGCCCGATTCCGTCAGGAACCCTCATGACCGAGCTGTCCGACCTGCCGATCCGGGACGACCTGCGCGGGCTGTCGCCGTACGGCGCGCCGCAGCTCGACGTGCCGGTGCGGCTGAACACCAACGAGAACTCCTACCCGGTGCCGGAGCCGGTGGTGGAGGCGATCGGCAAGGCCGTCGCCGCCGAGCTGCGGGACCTCAACCGGTACCCGGACCGCGACGCGGTGGCGCTCCGCGCCGACCTGGCCGAGTACGTCGGCCACGGGCTCACCGGCGACGGGGTGTGGGCGGCCAACGGCTCCAACGAGATCCAGCAGCAACTCCTCCAGGCGTTCGGTGGACCGGGGCGGACCGCGCTCGGCTTCACGCCGGCGTACTCGATGCATCCGCTGCTGGCGTTGGGCACCGGCACCCGGTGGGTGCCGGCCCGGCGCGGCGTCGACTTCGGGTTGACCGCCGACGAGGCGGTGGCCCAGATCCGTGAGCACCGGCCCGACGTGGTCTTCCTCTGCTCGCCGAACAACCCCACCGGCACCGCGCTCGACCCGGCGGTGGTCACCGCCGTGCTGGACGCGGCACCGGGCATGGTGGTGGTCGACGAGGCGTACGCGGAGTTCGCCCGGCCGGGGACGGTCAGCGCCCTGGCGGTGCTGCCCGGGCACCCTCGGCTGGTGGTGACCCGGACGATGAGCAAGGCGTTCGGGTTCGCCGGCGGGCGGCTGGGCTACCTGGCAGCCGACCCGGCCGTGGTGGCGGCGGTGCAGCTCGTGCGCCTGCCGTACCACCTCTCGGCGCTCACCCAGGCCGCCGCGCGGGCGGCGCTGGCGCACCGCGAGACGCTGCTCGGCACCGTCACGGAGATCATGCGCCAGCGGGACCGGATCGTCGCCGCGCTGCGCGACCGTGGTCTGCGGGTGGCCGACAGCGACGCCAACTTCGTGCTCTACGAGGTGGGCGGCGACCAGGGCGTGGCGTGGCGCGCGATGCTGGCGCAGGGGGTGCTGGTACGCGACGTCGGCCTGCCGGGCTGGCTGCGGGTCACCGCCGGCACCCCGGCCGAGACCGACGCCTTCCTTGCCGCCGTGGACGAGACCCAGCGCGAGGGCCAGGCCCCGCCGCGACCGAAAGGCACCCCATCATGAGCCGGACCGCCCGGGTGGAGCGGATCACCAAGGAGACCAAGGTCCTGGTGGAGATCGACCTCGACGGCACCGGAGCGGTCGAGATCAGCACCGGGGTCGGTTTCTACGACCACATGCTGCACCAGATCGCCCGGCACGGAGGTTTCGACCTGACCGTGCGGACCGTGGGTGACCTGGAGATCGACGCGCACCACACGATGGAGGACACCGCGTTGGCGCTGGGCGCCGCGTTCGACCAGGCGCTGGGCGACAAGGCCGGCATCCGGCGCTACGGCTCGGCCGTCGTGCCGATGGACGAGGTGCTGGTCCGGGCCGCCGTCGACCTGTCCGGTCGGCCGTACGTGGTGCACGACGAGCCGGCGCTGGCGCCGTACATCGGCCCGGTCTACCCGACCAGCATGACCCGGCACATCTGGGAGTCGTTCGGTCAGGCGGCCCGGATCACGCTGCACGTGGACGTCCTGCGGGCGGCTCGCCCCGGCGGGCACCCGGACGCCCACCACGTGGTGGAGGCGCAGTTCAAGGCGGTCTCCCGGGCGCTGCGTGAGGCGACCGCGCTGGACCCGCGCGCGGCCGGGGCGATCCCGAGCACCAAGGGCGCGCTGTGACCGGCCGGGACGTCACCGGGCGGGGGTGCCGCTGATGGGCGCGGTGCTGCCGACGCTGCTGCTGATCTTCGCCGGGGTGCTGGTGGGCGGAACGCTCTCCCTGCACCGGCAGGGCGCGCCGCGCGGCGCGGTGGTGGTCTGCGGTCTGCTGGCGCTGCTGGCCAGCATCGCCGGTGTGCTGTGGCTGCTGCCGGGGGAGGGATAGTGGCCGACGTGAGCAGTCGCCCTGCCGGTGCCGAGGACGCGCGTCGCCGGGTCGTGGTGCTCGACTACGGGTCGGGCAACCTGCGCTCGGCGGAACGCGCGCTGGCTGCCGCCGGTGCCGACGTGGTGGTCACCGGAGACCTGGCCGCCGCCGCCGACGCCGACGGTCTGGTGGTGCCCGGGGTGGGTGCCTTCGCCGCGTGCATGGCCGGCATCGACGAGGTCGGCGCGGGCCCGGTGATCGCCGAGCGGGTCGCCGCCGGTCGGCCGGTGCTGGGCATCTGCGTGGGTATGCAGATCCTCTTCGAGTCCGGCGACGAGCACGGGGTGGTCACCAAGGGGCTGGGTCTGCTGCCGGGTGGCGTCAGCCGGCTTCCCGCCGCCCGGTTGCCCCACATGGGCTGGAACACCGTGCAGGCGCCGGTCGGTTCGGTGCTCTTCGCCGGCCTGCCGGCCGACAGCCGTTTCTACTTCGTCCACTCGTACGCGGCCGGTGACGTGGCCGCGCTGACCGAGGCCGGCGTCCGGGTGACCACCGCCCACCACGACCGTGACTTCGTCGCGGCGGTGGAACGGGGTGCGCTCTCGGCCGCCCAGTTCCACCCGGAGAAGTCCGCCGACACCGGTGCGGCCCTGCTGCGCAACTGGCTGGCCACGGTGCCCGTCGGTGGCTGACCGGGGCAGCGCCCGGCGGTCGGCGACGACCGGGCGTACGCGGGGGCGCCGGTGAGCAAGGAACGGGCCCGTCGTCGCGCGGTCCGCGAGGCGGAGGCCGCCCGACGTCAGGTGGTCCGGGAACGGGCGATGGCCCGCCGGGCCCGGCGTCGCGCGCTGGTCCGCCGGTTCGTGCCCACCGTCCGCCGGGGGCGCACCGGCCGGTTGCTCCGGTACTCCCGGGGTGAGCGTGCCGCGATCGTGGCGCTGACCCTGGCGGCGGTCGTCCTGATCTGGCTGCTCGTGCCCGACCTGGGGCTGCGGCTGTTGTTGATCGTGTTGTTGTTGCTCGTTCTGCCGGTGATCGTGGTGATCGCCCTGAACCGCCGTTCCTGATCTGGAAGGACCAAGATTCGTGAGCCTCACCCTGTTGCCTGCCGTGGACGTCGCCGACGGCCAGGCCGTCCGACTCGTGCAGGGCGCCGCGGGTAGCGAGACCACCTACGGCGATCCGCTGGAGGCCGCGTTGGCCTGGCAGCAGGACGGCGCCGAGTGGATCCACCTGGTCGACCTCGACGCCGCGTTCGGCCGGGGCTCGAACGCGGCGCTGCTCGCCGAGGTGGTGCGCCGGCTCGACGTACGCGTCGAACTCTCCGGCGGCATCCGCGACGACGCCTCGCTGCGGGCCGCGCTGGCCACCGGCGCCGAGCGGGTGAACATCGGCACCGCGGCGTTGGAGGACCCGGAGTGGTGCGACCGGATCTGCGGCGAGTACGGCGACCGCGTCGCGATCGGTCTGGACGTGCGGGGCCGGACCCTGGCGGCGCGCGGCTGGACCCGCGACGGCGGTGACCTGTACGAGGTGCTGGAGCGGCTGGACAAGGCCGGCGCGTCGCGGTACGTGGTCACCGACATCACCAAGGACGGCACCATGCGTGGCCCGAACCTGGACCTGCTGCGGGCGGTGTGCGGCCGCACCGACGCCCCGGTGATCGCCTCCGGGGGTGTCTCGACCCTGGACGACCTGCGGGCGCTGGCGACGCTGGAGCCGATCGGGGTGGAGGGTGTGATCGCCGGCAAGGCGCTCTACGCCGGCGCGTTCACCGTCGCCCAGGCCCTGGAGACCCTCGCCGAGCGGTAAGGAAGGGCACCTTGTTACCGCCTGCGGTAGAGGAAGGGTCCCCTGCTAACACGTGAGCCGGCCGGGGGCCCGGGTACGGCCGGTCAGCGCACCGGCACCGGGCGATAGGCTTTCCGGCATGACGGTGGCGGTGCGCGTGATCCCCTGTCTCGACGTGGACGCCGGTCGGGTGGTCAAGGGGGTCAACTTCCTCGACCTGCGGGACGCCGGTGACCCGGTCGAGTTGGCGGCGGCGTACGACCGGGCGGGCGCGGACGAGTTGACCTTCCTGGACGTGACCGCCTCGTCCAGCGACCGGGGCACGATGCTCGACGTGGTCCGGCGTACCGCCGAGTCGGTCTTCATCCCGCTGACCGTCGGCGGGGGCGTGCGTGCCGTGGCGGACGTGGACACGCTGCTGCGTGCCGGTGCCGACAAGGTCGGGGTGAACACCGCGGCCATCGCCCGGCCGGAGCTGATCGCCGAGATCGCGGACCGGTTCGGCCGCCAGGTGCTGGTGCTCTCGCTCGACGTGCGGCGGGCACCGGCGGGCACCACCGACAGCGGTTTCGAGGTGACCACGCACGGCGGCCGGCGGGGGACCGGGCTGGACGCGGTGGCGTGGGCCGCGCGCGGCGCCGAACTCGGCGCCGGGGAGATCCTGCTGAACTCGATGGACGCCGACGGCACCAAGGCCGGCTTCGACCTCGAACTCATCGCCGCGGTACGCCGGGTGGTCGACGTGCCGGTGGTGGCCAGCGGTGGCGCGGGCGAGGTGGCGCACTTCCCCCCGGCGATCGGCGCGGGTGCCGACGCGGTCCTCGCGGCGAGCGTCTTCCACTTCGGGGAACTGACCGTCACCGAGGTCAAGGACGCGCTGCGCGGGGCGGGTCACCCCGTCCGCTGACCTGGGTACTCAGCCCCGGCCGGAGTGGCCCTCGGGCGAGCGGCGGGGCATCGGGACGGAGCGGACCAGATATTCCTGGACGGCGGCGGTGTGCTCGGCCTCGTCGAGGTGCCAGTCCGCGGTGCCGGGCGGGTGCCGTCGACTGAGCACGCCCTGGACGGTGTCGACGGTGGTGGCCAGCCCGGCGCTGGGCCGGGTACGCCAGAGCCGCTCCCCGTCGGCGGTGATCCGGAACCAGCCGTCGGCGACCTCCACCAGGCCGGCGCCGAGCAGCCGGCGGATCGCTCCCTCGATGTCGTGTCGCTCGGGGAGCGTCCGGTCGAGGTGGTCGGCGGTGGAGATCACGTCGGCCAGGCGTACGCCCTCGGGCCTGCGGGTTGTCGGGGAACGCCGGTGCCTCCCCGCGCCGCTGGCGATCACCAACGAGACGAAGATCCACGCGTCGGTCCGTCGCCAGGCGTTCTCCCCCATGTGGAGATTCTGCCGTCAGCGCGGCGGGAAGGAAACACCACCCGACCCACTGCGACTCTGAGTCACCTGTCGATTGCCGAGGGTTGATGTCGCGGGCGGGTCGCCGGAGCGGCCGGTACGCGGGGTGGCGCGGCGACGTCGTCAGGTGGCGGGCGCGGTCCCGACCGGGGCGGGGCCCGGCTCGGGGGTGTCGAAGACCGGCAGGAAGAACTGCGCGAGGGGCCCGATGGTCAGCGCGTACGCGACGGTGCCGAGACCGACCGTCCCGCCGAGCAGCCAGCCCACGGCGAGTACGGCGATCTCGATGGCGGTGCGGACCAGGCGTAGCGACCAGCCGGGCCGGCGGGCGGCGAGACCCGTCATCAGCCCGTCGCGGGGGCCGGGGCCGAGCCGGGCACCGAGGTAGAGGGCGGTGGCGATGCCGTTGCCGACGATGCCGGCCACCAGCAGCGCGACGCGCACCGGCAGCGGCCCACCGGTGGGCAGCAGGGCCAGCGTCGCGTCGACGGCCAGGCCGATCACCACCACGTTGGCCACGGTGCCGATGCCGGGGCGCTGCCGCAGCGGGATCCAGGTCAGCAGCACCAGGGCGCCCACCAGGATGACCGTGGTGCCCATGGTCAGCCCGGTCAGCCGGGAGAGGCCCTGGTGGAACACGTCCCAGGGGTTCAGGCCCAGCTCGGAACGGATCATCAGCGCCATGCTGAAGCCGTAGAGGACGAGGCCGACGTGCAGTTGGGTCAGTCGCCGGACCGGCCGGTGGCGGAGGTTGCCAATCAGGGTCACGCGTGCCACTCTAGGGGCCAATCTGGGCGCGCATAGAGCCAATTTTCGGGGAGTGGCCATGGCGAGTCAGGTGCGTGGAGCGCAATTGGCCCGACTGCTCGGCCAGTGGCATGCGCTGCCCGGTCGGCGGCGCAGTCCCGACTACGCCGCGCTGGCCGGCGCGGTACGTGGCCTGCTCGCTGACGGGCGGCTGCCACTGGGCGTACGCCTGCCGGCGGAACGGGACCTGGCCGAGGCGCTGCGGATCAGCCGGACCACCGTCACCGCCGCGTACCGCGAACTGCGTGACAGCGGGCACCTGTCCAGCCGCCGGGGTGCGGGAAGCTGGACCCGGCTGCCTGGCACACACCGGGTGGCGCCGAACGGTCTCTGGACCCCGCTCGACGACCGGGACATGATCGACCTGGGGGTGGCGGCGCTGGCCGCCCCGCCGGAGCTGCTGCCGGCAGCCCAGGCCGCGACCGAGGACCTGCCCCGCTACCTCGGCGGGGCCGGCTACCACCCGACCGGCATCATCGAGCTGCGGGAGGCGGTGGCCCAGGGTTACACCGACCGGGGGCTGCCCACCTCACCCGACCAGATCATGGTCACCAACGGCACCCAGCACGCCCTGGACCTGGTGCTCCGGCTGGCCCTGGCGCCGGGCAGCGGGGTGCTGGTCGAGTCACCGAGCTACCCCAACGCGCTGGCCGCACTGGCCGCCCGACGGGCCCGGATCACCACCCACGGACTGGCCGCCGACGCCACCGGCTGGGACGCCGACCTGATGCTCGGCTCGCTGCGGCAGGTACGCCCCCGGGTGGCCTACCTGATCCCGGACTTCCAGAACCCGACCGGGCATCTGATGGAGGCGGACCTGCGCGAGCGTCTGGTCTCCACCGCCCACGCCGTCGGCACCGACCTGGTGATCGACGAGTCCTTCGTGGACCTGCCGCTGGACGGCACCGTGCTGCCGCCGCCGACCGCGAGCTTCGACCGGCACTCCCGGGTGGTCAGCATTGGCGGCATGAGCAAGCCCTTCTGGGGCGGTCTGCGGATCGGCTGGATCCGGGCCTCCGCGCCGCAGGTGCAGCGGCTGGCCGCAGCCCGGGTCGGCGTCGACATGTCCAGCCCGGTGCTCGACCAACTCGTCGCCGTGCACCTGCTGGCCGCCGCGCCGGGCATCGTCGCCGCCCGGCGTACGCAACTGGCGGTGCAACGGGACGCGTTGCTCGGTGCGCTGGCCGACCGGCTGCCGGAGTGGCGGGTCACCGTGCCGCGCGGCGGCGTGACGCTCTGGGCCGAGCTGGACGGCCCGATCTCCAGCGCGCTGGCGCGGGCGACCGAGGAGGTCGGCGTACGCCTGGCGCCCGGACCCCGGTTCGGCCTGGACGGCACGTTGGAACGCTTCCTGCGGCTGCCCTTCACCCTGCCCGCCGGCGACCTGGTCGAGGCGGTGGGTCGGATCGCCGCGGTCCGCTACGACCTGGACCGGACCGGGCTGCCCCGGTGGCGGGAGCCGAGCGTCATCGCCTGACCGGGGTCGCGCCGGAGCCGATCCGGCTGATCCACCTCGCCCGCCGGTCGACGGCGGGCAGACTTGCCGGGGTGGACGGACTCCGGGGGGTGCGGTGGTCGCGTGGGGTGCGACCGGGTGCACCCGGGTCGCGCGCCACCCGCCTGGAACTCTTCTACGACCTGGTCTTCGTCTTCGCCTTCATCCAGGTCACCACGCTCACCGCCGACAACTTCACGCCGCGCGGCCTGCTCCAGTGCGTGGTCGTGCTGGTGCTGCTCTGGTGGGCCTGGACCGGCTTCGCGGTGATCGGCAACCTGGTCCGTACCGACCAGGGGGTGCTGCCCTTCGTGGCGTTCGCCACCATGGGCGGGGCCCTGGTCTTCGCGCTCGCCATGCCGCAGGCGTTCAGCAGCACGGCCGGCGGGCTGTCCGGGCCGTTGGTCTTCGCGATCTGCTACTTCCTGGTCCGGGTCGTCCAGGTGGGTGTCCTGGGCTGGCTGGCCCGGGGCGACCCCGAGCTGCGTCGCCGCTTCCTGGCCGCGATGGGACGGGCGGCAGTGGTCGGCACGCTGGTGCTGGCCGCCGCGCTGCTGCCCCAGCGACTGGCCGACGAGGCGGGCGAGATCGGGCTGCGGCTGCTGTTCTGGATCGCGGCGATCGTCGTCGAGTACGGGGCGGCGGTGGCGCTGGGCAGCAGCAACTGGACGCTGCTCTCGGCCGGGCACTGGGCCGAGCGGCACGCCCTGATCGTGCTGGTGGCGCTCGGCGAGACGATCATCGCGTTGGGGCTCGGCGCCCACTTCGTCGTCGATACGCCACTGACCTGGCTGGTGATCCTCTCGGGGATGCTCGCGGTGGCGGTGGTCGCCGCGCTCTGGTGGTCGTACTTCGACACGTTGGCGCTGGCACTGGAACAGGTGCTGCACCGCACCCGGGATCCACGGGCCCGCTCGGCGTTGGCCCGCGACGCTTACACCTACCTGCACCTGCCGCTGGTCGCCGGCCCGATCCTGTTCGCGCTCGGGCTCAAGCGGGTGCTCACCGGTGCCGCCGAGCCGGCCACCTCGGCCGGGAGCCTGTTGCCCGCTGGTGAGTTGCTGGTGCTGCACGGTGGCGTGGCGCTCTATCTGGTGACGCTGGTGGCGCTGGGCTGGCGGGTCCTGCGCACGCTGCGGTGGCCGACCGTCGGCGGCGTGTGCCTGCTGGTGCTGCTGCTGCCGGTCGCCGCCCAGGTGCCGGAACTGGTCACTCTGACGTTGCTCACCGTGGTCGTGCTGGCGATGACGGTGGTGCAGACGCTGACCGACGCGCCGCTGCGCCGCCAGGTCCGGGAGGTGGCGATGGCCGAGCAACTCGCCGCCGAGGCCGAGCAGACCACCTGGCGGGGACGCCACCTGTGAGCGGGTACGCCTCGGCCCCGCGTCCGGGAACGGGCGCGGGGCCGATGTCGTGTACGCCGGTGTCGACGACCGTCAGATCTCGGCGACCGTGCCCGCGTACATCTTGTCGATCTCGGTGGAGAAGTTGCTCTCCACGCCCCGCCGCTTGATCTTGAGTGACGGGGTGATCTCGCCGTCCTCGATGGTCAGATCGCGCGGCAGGATGGTGACCTTCTTGATCGTCTCCCAGCGGTTGAGCTTGGTGTTGAGCTCGGCCACGTACTGCTCGACCATGGCCTTCGCCTCGGGCGAGGAGACGATCTCGGCGTACGGGCGGCCCTGGAGCGGGGTGCCCGCGGCCCAGCCGGCGATGGCGTCCGGGTCCAGCGTGACCAGCAGCGTGCAGAAGTTGCGGGCCTGCGCGATGACCACCGCCTGCGAGGTGTACGGGCAGGTGGCCTTGAACATGCCCTCGATGTGCGACGGCGCGATGTACTTGCCGCCGGACGTCTTGACCAGGTCCTTCTTCCGGTCGGTGATGCGCAGGTAGCCGTCGGCGTCGAGGCTGCCGATGTCACCGGTCCGGAAGAAGCCGTCCTCGGTGAAGACGGCGGCGGTCTCCTCCGGCAGGTTGTGGTAGCCGCGCATGACCGGCCGACCCTTAATCAGGATCTCGCCGTCGCTGTCGATGCGGCACTCCAGGTCGCCCATGGCCTTGCCGACCGTGCCGATCCGGAACGCGCCGGGCGGGTTGACGAAGTTGCCGGCGCTGCTCTCGGTCAGCCCGTACCCCTCGCTGATCGGCAGGTTCGCCGCGGCGAAGAACGTGGCGATCTCCGGGCTGAGCGGGGCGGCGCCGGAGACCAGCACCCGGATCCGCCCGCCGAGGCGAGCCTGGAGCTTGCTGAAGACCAGCTTCTCGGCCACCGCGTACTTGAGCTTCAACCCACCCGGCACCGGCTTGCCGGCCTGGTCGAGGGCGACCTTCTCCTTGCCGACGCCGACCGCCCAGGCGAAGATCTTCGCCTTCGCGCCGCCGGCGCTCTGCGCGGTGGTCACCGACTTGTTGTAGACCTTCTCGAAGACCCGGGGCGCGCCGCACATCAGCGTCGGGCGGACCACCGAGAGCAGTTCGACGAGCTTGTCGACCCGCCCGTCCACGTACGTCGGCATGCCGACGTGGGTGGAGCCGCAGAGCAGCGTCTTGCCGAACGAGTGCGACAGCGGCAGCCAGAGGTACTGGAGGTCGTCCTCGCGCAGCAGGCCGACCGCCTCCTGCGCCACGCCCTCCCAGCACCATCCGCCGTGCAGCAGCTCGACGCCCTTGGGGCGGCCGGTGGTGCCGGAGGTGTAGATCAGCGTGGCCAGGTGCTCGGGCCCGATGCCGGCCACGATGCGGTCGACCAGCTCGGGGTCCTCGGCGAGCCGCTGGGCGCCCTGCTCCTCCAACTGGGCGAGGGTCAGTTGGGGCACCGCCGCCGCCGGGTCGGGCTCGCCGTCGAAGAGGACCACGTGGGTCAGCGCGGGCAGGTCCGCGCCGGCGATCTTGGCCGCCTGGGACGGGTCCTCGGCGAAGAGCACCTTGGAGGCGGAGTCGGCGAGGATGTAGGTGGCGTCCTGCGGCTCGGTCGTCGGATAGACCGTGGTCGTCGCGCCGCTGGCGCACATGATGCCGAAGTCGGCGATCACCCAGTCGAGCCGGGTGTTCGCCAGGATCGCCACCGGGTCCTCCTGGCCGACGCCCAGGCCGTGCAGGCCGGCGGCGACCGCCTTCGCCCGCGCGGAGACCTGCGTCCAGGTCAGCCAGACCGGCGTGTTGTCCGGACCGGGGTGGGCGAAAGCGTGGCGGTCGGGGGTAGCCGCCACGCGCTTGAGGAACATGTCAGGAATGGAACGGTACGGTACATCGAGAGCCATCGCTGTAGCCGCCTTCGGGGGTGGAGGCGTGACGGTCGTCACGTCGGTGTTCGTTACCGAAGGGTATTGCCTGCGCCGGGGCATCGGCTAGCCCTGACGATCATCGCCGCCCCCGCATCGGGCGCGGACGGCGTCGTGCTATGCGTACCGCTCGGCGGCCCGGGACCAGTCGTAGGTGGCCCGGATCCAGTTGCGGCGCGCCGCGAGTGCCGGCCGGACCGCGTCGCCGTGGCTGGTCAGCAAACCGTTCTCGGCGGTCAGGTACGCGCTCAGCCCGGCGTTGAAACGCTCCGCGGCGGCCCGCAGTGCCGCCGACTCGTCGCCGGTCTCCCCGGTCAGCACCGTGACCAGGTTGTGCGCGTCCGGGCCGTCCCGGTTCTCCTTGCCGTAGGAGAAGACGTCGTTGCACCAGCAGACCAGGTCGGCGGCGAGCAGGTCCAACTCGGCCCAGTCGGGATCGGCCCGCTGGTCGGCCGGCGGGAAACCGTCCAGGGCCAGATCGGTCAGCGTGATGCTGGGATAGACGCCACCGGTGTGCCGGCGCATCTGGACGTACTCGTCGACCGGCGGCACCCGGCCGTGTTCGCGGTTGGCCGCCTCCCACAACAGGGCGAGCAGGTAGCCCCGCATGGCCGCGGTGAAGTGCAGCAGCACCGCCGGGCGCCGGTGGGCCCGGACGCGCCGACACAGGTCGGCCAGCGCGAGCCCGAGGGGGCCGGCCGTGCCGGACGTCGCCTCCGTCGACGTGCCCTGGCGGTCCAGGACGTCGAGCAGCGCGGCCACGGTCGGTGCGAGTCGGGTCGGGTCGCTGCCCAGGCCGTCCTCGTCGCAGGCGTCGTCCATCACGAACAGCCAGGAGATCAGGTCCGCCAGCAGCCGCAGGCCGTCCAGCGACGCCTCCGGGCAGGCTCGTCCGGCCAGCCCGGCCGCGTCCGCCCGGCGTAGTCGTTGCCCGTTACTGATCAGGCCCAGGTGGTGCGCCCAGTCGGTGCTCTCTTGGGCGACCTGCTCGGTGTGGTGATGCCGGGCGCCGGAGAACGGGGGCTCCCGCAGGGCCGAGACCGCAAAGCTTCGCATTGGGCTCCCTGTCGCGCCGCTTCCCCACGAGGCGGCGCGGCCAGCGTACGGGAGCAGTGCGAAGGGCCGAACGATCGGACAAATAACGTTTCGGATATCGCCGTGACCGGTTCCGCACAGACGGTTAGAAGCCCAGGTTGGCGCTGCGGAGCCGTTGCGCCGACTCGGCACCGCCCTCGACCTCCACCCGCGCCGCCTGCTGCCGGCCGCTCAGGAACAGCACCAGTTCGCCCGGCGCGCCGATCAGCCCCAGTTCCTCGCCGCCCTGACCGGCGGTCACCTCACCGTGCCCGGGTGCCCGCACGGCCACCCGGGCCGGGAACCGGCGCAGGGCCATCCGGGCCAGGGTGGAGGCGCGCCGCCACAACGACTGCTCCAGGCCGGTCGGCAACGCGCGGGGCTGCCACTCGGGCTGGGCCCGGCGGACGTCCTCGTGGTGGATGAAGAACTCCATCGTGTTGGCCAGCTCGTCGGTGAGCGGGTTGCTCACCGGGCTCCACACCGGTGGCCGGCGTACCTGGTCCAGCAGGTCGGCCCAGTCGAGTGCGGCGATCTCGCGCCGGACGCGCTCGGAGTAGTCGCGCAGCGGCCCGATCAGGATGCCGGCGGCGGCGTCCGGCCGCCGTTCCCGCACCACCAGGTGCGCGGCCAGATCACGGGTGGTCCAGCCCTCGTTGAGCGTCGGGGCGTCCGGACCCAGGGTCGACATCAGGTCGGTGAGCGCCTCGCGCTCCGACCGGGCGTAGCGCGGCATGTGGTGATCGTAGGCCGAGCGCGGCCGGTCCGCCCGGTTCGTGCCGGCTCGCGAGGTGACGTCAGACATATCGCAGCGGGTCGGCGGGATCGGCGTGCTGCGGTAAGGATGAGGGAGGATTGTGGCGGCTTACGGCGGGGGAGATACGTGGCGAGCGGGACTAGTCGGGAGGTGCTCGGTCGCGGGCTGGCCGTCCTGGGGCGGGCCATCCGGGAACAGCCGAGGATCTTCGCGGTGGCGGTCAGCGGCAGTGTGCTGTTCGGCGTGATGGTGGTGGGCAGCGCGTTCGTGATCGGCGCGGTGGTCGGCGACGTGGTGGTGCCGGCCATCGAGCGCGGTGCGGTCGGCGTCGGCGGGCTGGCCCTGGCCGCCGCCGCGCTGCTCGGGATCAGCGTGCTGCGGGTGGTCGGCATCTTCGGCCGGCGGCTCGGCGCGGGATACATGCAGTACCGCCTCCAGGCCGACTACCGCCGCCGGGTCACCCGCCGATATCTGGAACTGCCGCTGGCCTGGCACCACCGCAACGCCACCGGCACCCTGCTGTCCAACGCGAACTCCGACGTCGAGGCCGCCTGGCACCCGATCGCGCCGCTGCCGTTCGCGGTCGGCACGCTGGTGATGCTGGTCGGCGCCGTGGCGTCGCTGTTCTTCACCGACTGGGCGCTGGCCCTGGTCGGGCTGGCCGTGTTCCCGGCGCTGTTCGCGCTCAACGTTGCCTACTCCCGCCGGATGGCACCGCGTCAGGCCCGTGCGCAGCGGCTGCGTGCCGAGGTCAGCGAGATCGCGCACGAGAGCTTCGACGGCGCGCTGGTGGTCAAGACGATGGGTCGGGAGGCCCAGGAGACCGACCGGTTCGCGGCCCGCGCCGGCCAACTCCGCGACGCGCTGATCTCGGTCGGTCGGCTGCGCGGCGTCTTCGACCCGATGCTGGAGACGTTGCCCAGCCTCGGCACACTCGCCGTGCTGGTGGTCGGCGCGTACCGGTTGCAGCAGGGTGCCATCTCGGTCGCCGAGCTGGTCAGCGTCGCCTTCCTCTTCACCGTGCTGGCCTTCCCGGTGCGGGCCATCGGCTGGGTGCTCGCCGAACTGCCGCGCAGCGTGGCCGGGTGGGACCGGGTCCGCCGGGTGCTCGACGCCACCGGCGAGATGCCGTACGGCAACACCCGGCTGGACCCGCGCGCGGAGGCGCCCGCCACGCTCTCCTTCGCCGACGTCACCTTCGCCTACGAACCCGCCGAGGCGCACCTGCCCGGCACCGAGGTGCTCGGCGAGGTCACCTTCACCGTGCCGGCCGGCAAGACCGTGGCCCTGGTCGGGCCGACCGGCTCCGGCAAGTCCACGGTGGCGTCGCTGGCGGTGCGGTTGGTCGACCCCCGCGCCGGGTCCGTACGCCTCGACGACGTGGACGTACGCGAGCTGGCCGCCGATTCGCTGGCCGGCACCGTGGCACTGGTGGCGCAGGTGCCGTTCGTCTTCGACGACACCGTCCGGGCCAACGTCTCGCTGGACCGGGCGGGCGTCGACGACGAGGACGTCTGGGCCGCGTTGCGGCTGGCCGAGGCCGACGGGTTCGTCGCCGCGCTGCCCGACGGGCTCGACACCAGGGTCGGCGAGCGGGGCACCTCGCTCTCCGGCGGGCAGCGGCAGCGGCTCACCCTGGCCCGTGCCCTGGCCGGGCGTCCCCGCCTGCTGGTGCTCGACGACGCCACCAGCGCCGTCGACCCGCGTGTGGAGGCCGCCATCCTGGCCGGGCTGCGCTCCTCCGCGGCGGGCGGTCCCGGCGCGTCGATCCTGGTGGTGGCGTACCGCCGGGCCACCATCGCCCTCGCCGACGAGGTCATCTATCTGGAGCAGGGCCGGGTCGTCGCGCGGGGCACCCACGCCACGCTGCTGGCCACCGTGCCCGGCTACGCCAACCTGGTCACCGCGTACGAGCAGGCCGAGGTCGACCACGAACGGCAACCGACGTACGACGAGGTCACCCCGATGACCTCCGGCCTGGAGGTGGACCGGTGAGCGCGAGGAACGCAGCGCAGCGGAGTCCCGCAGTCGCGAACGAAGAGTGGGCCCGGATGAGCGCGAGGAACGCAGCGCAGCGGAGTCCCGCAGTCGTGAACGAAGGATGGCACCGGTGAGCGCGAGTGTGACGACGGAGGTGCCGGAGCCGGCGGAGTCGACCTGGCGGACGCTGCGCCGGGGGTTGGCGCTGTCGCCGGAGTTGCGGGTCGGTCTGGCCGGGACCCTCGGTCTGGCGCTGGTCTACATGGTCGGCCGGGTGGCCGTGCCGGTGGCGGTGCAGCAGGGCATCGACCGGGGCATCGCCGACGGACTCGACCTGAACGCGTTGTTCGTCGTCGTGGCGGTCACGGCCGCCGTGCTGGTGGTGACCACCGCCTGCGGTTACCTGATGATGCGGCGGCTGTTCACGGTCAGTGAGACGGCGTTGGCCGGGGTCCGGGTGCGGGCGTTCCGGCACGTGCACGACCTGTCGATGCTGCACCAGCAGTCCGAGCGGCGGGGATCGCTGGTCTCCCGGGTCACCAGCGACGTCGACCAGATCACCCAGTTCCTCCAGTGGGGCGGCGTGATCCTGCTGGTGAACCTGGGTCAGTTGGCGGTGACGACGGTGGTGATGCTGGCGTACTCGTGGCAACTGACCCTGGTGGTCTACGCGGCGTTCGTGCCGGCGGTGCTGGTGATCCGGCTGCTCCAGCGTCGGCTCGCCGCCGCGTACGGGGTGGTGCGGCAGCGGACCGGCACGTTGCTGGCGGCGGTCGGTGAGAGCGTGGTCGGCGCGCCGGTGATCCGGGCGTACGGCATCGCCGGTCGGACGGCGCGGCGGCTGGACGAGGCGATCGACAGCCAGCAGCAGGCGCAGCGCAAGGCGATCCGGATCAGCATCCTCGGCAGTTCGGTGGGGGAACTGGCGGCCGGGGTGGCGCTGGCCGGGGTGGTGGTGCTCGGCGTGGTCCTCGGCGCCGACCAGACGTTGAGCATCGGTGCGATCACCGCGTTCCTGTTCCTGGTGACGCTCTTCATCCAGCCGGTGCAGATCGCCACGGAGGTGCTCAACGAGGCGCAGAACGCGATCGCCGGGTGGCGGCGGGTGCTGGACGTGCTGGACGTCTCGCCGGACGTGGCCGACCCGGGTCCGCAGGGGCGGGAGCTGCCCGCCGGGCCGCTGGACATCCGCTTCGCGCAGGTGCGGTACGCCTATCCGGACGGGCCGACGGTGTTGCACGACGTGAGCGTGGAGATCCCGGCGAAGAGCCGGGTCGCGGTGGTGGGCGAGACGGGCAGTGGCAAGACCACCTTCGCCAAGCTGCTCACCCGGTTGATGGACCCGACGGCGGGCGCGGTGCTGCTGTCCGGGGTGGCGTTGACCGACGTGCGTTTCGACTCGTTGCGGTCCCGGGTGGTGATGGTGCCGCAGGACGGCTTCCTGTTCGACGCGTCGGTGGCGGACAACGTGCGGTTCGGCCGTCCCGCGTTGACCGACGAGCAGCTCACCACGGCCTTCAGTGATCTGGGGCTGGCCGACTGGCTGGACGGGTTGCCGGCCGGGCTGGCGACCCGGGTGGGGGAGCGCGGTGAGGCGTTGAGCGTGGGGGAGCGGCAGTTGGTGGCGCTGGCCCGGGCGTACGTGGCCGATCCGGATCTGCTGGTGCTGGACGAGGCGACCAGCGCGGTCGACCCGGCCACCGAGGTGCGCCTGCAACGGACCCTGGACGCGGTGACCCGGGGGCGGACCACGTTGGCGATCGCGCACCGGCTCTCCACCGCGCAGGGCGCCGACGAGGTGATCGTGGTGGACCGGGGTCGGATCGTGCAGCGCGGGCCGCACGAGGAGCTGATCCGGGACCCGGACTCGGTCTACGGCCTGCTCTACGCCTCGTGGCTGGAGCAGACGCGGTAGTGGCCGGTGGGGGCGGCGCGACGGCGGTCGATCGGTCGGGCGGACGCGATGACGGCGGTGGGCGGATCCGGTGGACGTGGCCCGGACGATGCCCTAGTCTTCGGGTTAGGTAAGCCTAACCTTAGAAGGAGGTCGTGCCATGCGGCCGAGCCCTGCCGAGATCGTCCGTACCCTCGTCGCGGGCCGGTTGGCCGGTCTCGTCCACGTGGCCTGCCGGCCCGGTCTGCACCACGTCCGTCACGTCACCGACCGCGACGGCCGGGTGCTGCTGCTGGTGCCGGTGGTCAGCGACCTCACCGCCGCCGTGCGGACCACCGGTCCGGACCGCCCGCTGGCCGTGGCGCTGGACGTGCTGGACCTGCC
>NZ_SISL01000720.1:0-1910 GCF_004307965.1 Verrucosispora sp. SN26_14.1
AGATGTGTATAAGAGACCCGACGACGGGTACGCCCTCGCGGCGCTGCGGGGCGTGCCGGTGTTCAGCCCGGCGGCCGGGCGGTGGGATCCGCCGGACCCGCTGCGGTGGGCCACCGAGGCGGCGAGCGGAGCGCAGTGGCGTGCGGCGTGGCGACGGCTCCACGACGACGGGTACGACACCGTGGTCGAGCTGGGCGTCGCCGGCTCCACCCGGGACACTGCCGCCCTGGCGCCGGACTCCGGCACCGGTGGCGTCGGCGCGACGGGGCATCGTGGCGGGCAGGTCGACGGAGCGGCCCATCCCATGGTCCGGATGGTCGCCGTGCCCGGCGGGCCCACCGCTACGGCGTCGTTGCTGGCCACGGCCGGACTGCTCTGGGTCCGGGGTGGCCCGCTCGACCGTCCCGCCCTGTACTCCGGGCGGCAGCGGGTGCCGGTGCCGACCTACCCGTTCGCGCGTCGCGCCTTCCCGCCACCGGGATCGCCGCAGGCCGCACCGCTGCACGTCGTCGCCTGGCGGGAGGTGCCGGTGGTCGCGGGCGTACCCGCCGGGTGGGTGCGGCCGCGCGGCCCGGGGGTGGGCGGTCCGTTCGCCGACGCCCTGGTCACCGCACTCACCGCCGACGGGATCGAGGTCCGCACGGCCGACACCCCCACGGTCGTCGCTGACGACACCCCCGGCGTCACCGTGCTGCTCGCCGGGGCGGCGGTGGACACGCCGGACGCGGCCGCGCTCGACGCCGCCGTCACCGCGCAGGTACACGCCGTCCGCGCCCTGATCGACGAGGACGCCGACCGGCCGGGCCGGTTGCTGGTGGTCACCGAGGACGTGCACGTCACCGGCGCGGCGGCGGAGCGTGCCCGCCCGGTGCAGGCGGTGCTGGCCGGGTTGACCGCCGCGCTCGCCGACGAGCGTCCGGGCCTGCTCGTGCAGACCGTGGACCTCTGCTCCTCGGACGGTACGGCGACGCGGGTCGACGCCGTCCGCCGCGAGTTGTCCGCCCTCGCGGCGGGCCCGGCAGCTGTCTCACCCGGCCCGCGTGCGGCGACCGGGGTGGCCTGGCGGGACGGACGCCGGATGGCACGTTTCCTCGACCCGGTGTCGCCGGGCGCAGGAGGAGTCCCCGACCCGGTGGTGACGTCCGTCGACCGGGCCGTCGGCGCTGCCGGTGGCGGGTCTGCCGGGGCGGGTGCCGTACACCTGATCGTCGGCGGTGCCGGTGGTGTGGGCGCGGCGCTCGCCCGGTCCCTGGCCCGCCGGGAGCAGCCGACCCTGCTGCTGGCCGGTCGGTCGGACCACGCACCGGCAGCGTTGCTGGCCGAACTGACCGCGCTGGGGGCGACGGCGACGTACCACCGGTGTGACGTGACCGTGGCCGCCGACGTGGACGCCCTGCTCGCCGCCGTGCCCCGGGTGGACACCGTGTTCCACGCCGCCGGCACCGTCCGGGTCGGCACCCTGCGCGCCAAGTCCGTCGCGGACGTCCTCGGCGTGCTGGGTCCGAAGGTACGCGGCAGCTACCTGCTCACCGAGGCGCTGCGGCGACACGGCCACGACCGGACGGCCCTGGTCGGGTTCTCGTCGGTCAGCGCGGTGCTGCCCGGCCTGGCCGGCGCGATCGGTGACTACGCCGCCGCCAACCGGTTCCTCGACGCGTTCGCGACCGCACACCGGGCCACGGGCCGCCCCGTCCAGGCGGTCGGCTTCGCCGCGATCAGCGACACCGGCATGGCCGCCCGGACCGGCGGTGGCGGCCCCGGTGCCATGCCGGTCGACGACGCGCTGCGCGCCCTGGCGCTCGCCAGACGTGTCGACGCCGCACACGTCGTCGTCGCGGCCGGGCCGGAGAGTCCGGCCACCGCGCCGACGGTCGGCGTCCCGGTAGGGGCCGCAGTCGCTACTGCCGCCG
>NZ_SISL01000721.1:0-1926 GCF_004307965.1 Verrucosispora sp. SN26_14.1
GGTGGCCACCCTGCACGCCGCCGCCCCGCACCAACGGGCCCGGGGCCGACAGGGTCCCGGCATCCTGGTCCGTCCCGGCGACGTGCGGTTGCCGGTGCGGCAGGGCCGCGAGGGCAACCTGATCCTGTTCTGCCTGGACGCCTCCGGCTCGATGGGCGCCCGCCAACGGGTCGGCGCGGTCAAGGCGGCGGTGCTATCCCTGCTGCTCGACGCCTACCAGCGCCGGGACAAGGTCGGCCTGGTGACGTTCCGCGCCACCGACGCCGAGGTGGCGTTGCCGCCGACCGCCAGCGTGGAGGTGGCCGCCGCCCGGCTGGCCACGCTGCCGACCGGAGGCCGCACCCCGTTGGCCGAGGGGCTGCTGCGCGCCCGCGAGGTGCTACGGGTGGAACGGATCCGCGATCCGCGACGGCGTCCGCTGCTGGTGCTGGTCACCGACGGGCGCGCCACCACCGGCCCGGACGCGGTGGGTCGGGCCCGGCAGGCGGCCCGCCTGCTCGCCGCCGCAGGCACCAGCACCGTGGTCGTCGACTGCGAGCAGGGCCGGGTACGCATGCGACTCGCCGCCGACCTGGCCACCACGCTCGGCGGTCAGTACCTGCCGCTGGAGGGGGTCGCCGCCGACGCGCTCACCGACGCGGTACGCGCCCACACCGCCGTCCGCACCGAGAGGGGTGCCGCCTGATGCCACAGGGCCAACCGGTCACCGTGCCGGACGACGGGCTGACCACCCGGCAACGCCGCAACCGGCCGCTGCTGATGGTCCACACCGGACCGTCGAAGGGCAAGTCCACCGCCGCCTTCGGGCTCGCCCTGCGGGGCTGGAACCAGGGCTGGTCGATCGCGGTGTTCCAGTTCGTCAAGAGCGCCAAGTGGACCGTCGGCGAGGAACACGCACTACGCGCCCTCGGCACGCTGCACGAGCAGACCGGCCAGGGTGGCCCGGTCTCCTGGCACAAGATGGGCGCCGGCTGGAGCTGGAGCCGGACCCAGGGCACCGAGAGCGACCATGCGGCGCAGGCCGCGGAGGGCTGGGCGGAGATCAAGCGCCGGCTCGCCACGTCCGCCCACGACCTGTACGTGCTCGACGAGTTCACCTACCCGATGAAGTGGGGGTGGGTGGACGTCGACGAGGTGGTGGAGACGCTGCGGCAGCGCCCCGGTCACCAGCACGTGGTGGTGACCGGGCGGGACGCCGATCCCCGGCTGGTGGACGCGGCGGACCTGGTCACCGAGATGACCAAGATCAAGCATCCGATGGACTCCGGTCAGAAGGGGCAGCGGGGCATCGAATGGTGACCCTCCCGCCCCGGCTGATCGTCGCCGCTCCGGCCTCGGGGCAGGGCAAGACGACGGTGGCCACCGGCCTGATGGCGGCCCTGCGGCGGCGCGGCCTGACCGTCAGCGGCCACAAGGTCGGCCCGGACTACATCGACCCCGGCTACCACGAGTTGGCCACCGGCCGCCGGGGCCGCAACCTCGACCCGTTCCTCCAGGGCGAGCAGCGGATCCTGCCGCTGCTGCGGCACGGCGCCACCGTCGGGGCCCCCGCCGACATCGCGATCGTCGAGGGCGTGATGGGCCTGCTCGACGGCGCGGTCGGTCGGGCCGGGTACGCCTCCACCGCCCACGTGGCGCGGCTGACCCGTACCCCGGTGCTGCTCGTGGTGGACGTCTCCGGTGCCTCGCGCAGCATCGCCGCGCTGGTGCACGGCTTCGCCACGTTCGACCCGCAGCTCACCGTCGCCGGGGTGGTCCTCAACAAGGTCGGCTCGGTGACCCACGAGGCGGAGATCCGCGACGCGCTGGCCGTCACCGGCGTGCCGGTGCTGGGGGCGCTGGGCCGGGACGCGACCCTGGACACCCCGAGCCGGCACCTCGGCCTGGTGCCGGTCGCCGAGCGGGCCGCCGCCGCCGCGCGTACCG
>NZ_SISL01000722.1:0-1908 GCF_004307965.1 Verrucosispora sp. SN26_14.1
CCGGCACCCCGCAAGGCGACCGCGCGCAAGGCCACCGGCACCACCGCCGACGTGGCCAAGGCCGTCGCGCCGGCCAAGAAGTCCACCCGGGCCACCAAGGCGACGGTGGCCGCCGCGACCGGCGCCAAGCCGGCCAAGGCCACCGGCAAGGGCGAGGGCGCCGAGGGTGAGGTCGACCCCGAGGAACTCGCCGCCGAGATCGAGGACGTGGTGGTCGAGGAGCCGGCCGAGCTGACCCGGGCCGCCGAGGCCGACGCGGCGAGTTCGGCCACCGACAACGACTTCGAGTGGGACGACGAGGAGTCCGAGGCGCTCAAGCAGGCGCGCCGGGACGCCGAGCTGACGGCGTCGGCCGACTCCGTCCGGGCGTACCTCAAGCAGATCGGCAAGGTGCCGCTGCTCAACGCCGAGCAGGAGGTGGAGCTGGCCAAGCGGATCGAGGCCGGGCTCTACGCCGCCGAGCGACTGCGCGCCGCCGACGAGGGCGAGGAGAAGCTGGTCCGCGACATGCAGCGCGACCTGCTCTGGATCTCCCGCGACGGCGAGCGCGCCAAGAACCACCTGCTGGAGGCGAACCTCCGCCTGGTCGTCTCGCTCGCCAAGCGGTACACGGGCCGTGGCATGGCCTTCCTCGACCTCATCCAGGAAGGCAACCTCGGCCTCATCCGCGCCGTCGAGAAATTCGACTACACCAAGGGCTACAAGTTCTCCACCTACGCCACCTGGTGGATCCGCCAGGCCATCACCCGCGCCATGGCCGACCAGGCCCGCACCATCCGCATCCCGGTACACATGGTCGAAGTGATCAACAAGTTGGGCCGGATCCAGCGCGAGCTGCTCCAGGACCTGGGCCGTGAGCCCACTCCGGAGGAGCTGGCGAAGGAGATGGACATCACACCGGAGAAGGTGCTGGAGATCCAGCAGTACGCCCGGGAGCCGATCTCGCTCGACCAGACCATCGGCGACGAGGGCGACAGCCAGCTCGGTGACTTCATCGAGGACTCGGAGGCGGTCGTCGCGGTCGACGCGGTGTCCTTCTCGCTGCTCCAGGACCAGCTCCAGCAGGTGCTCCAGACGCTGTCCGAGCGGGAGGCGGGCGTCGTCCGCCTGCGCTTCGGCCTGACCGACGGCCAGCCGCGCACGCTGGACGAGATCGGGCAGGTCTACGGGGTGACCCGGGAGCGGATCCGGCAGATCGAGTCCAAGACGATGTCCAAGTTGCGGCACCCGTCGCGTTCCCAGGTACTCCGGGATTATCTCGACTGATCAGCACACGTCAACCGATCGTGTCGTTTTGATCACCAGGCGTCAACGCCGGATGGTGATCAGGTGGTTGCACGAATGTGATCGTTGACGTGGCACCCTGGGTGCACGGCACACTATCCGTGCCAGGTGTGACCTCGGTCCCCCGCGGGCACACAGGGAAGGCGAGGCCCTGCAAGGGTGTTGCACGATAGGTGACCAGACCGAAGAGAGTGTTCATCGGTGACGACCAGAGGAGGAAGGCGATGACCCCGACCCTCACGCCGCCGCCCGAGACGGTGAGCCCCCCGGCCGCCGATGAACGGTGCGACCGCTGCAATGCCGCCGGCAAGCTCCGGATCACCCTCTCGGGTGGCAGTGAGCTGGTGTTCTGTGGACACCACGCCAACAAGTACGCGGAAGATCTCGTGAAGATCACCGTACGGTTCGCGACGGATCCTGAGTTCACGTGGCGCGGCGCCGACCTGATGGCCAACTAGAACCCACGAGACACAGAGCCGGCCGGAGGCCCCACACGGGCCTCCGGCCGGCTCCGTCTCCCCGCCCCTCCCTCTCCCCGCCCGACCCGGGTGATCAAGAGATTTGGGCCACGATCGCCCGCTCACCCCGACGCAAACCTCTTGATCACCCGGGTCAGGCGGGGGC
>NZ_SISL01000723.1:0-1902 GCF_004307965.1 Verrucosispora sp. SN26_14.1
GGATGGTTTGGGGTGGTGGGTGGGTAAGTGGGCGGTGGGGGAGGTTGAGCGGGCTGGTCGCTCGGCGAGCGTGGGGCCGGTAGGCTGACCGCGCCCTGATCCCGACCCCGAGGGTTGACATGAAGATCGCCGTGACCGGCTCGATCGCCACCGACCACCTGATGAGCTTCCCGGGCCGGTTCGCCGACCAGCTCATCGCCGACCAGCTGCACAAGGTCTCGCTCTCCTTCCTGGTGGACGACCTGGTGCTGCGCCGGGGCGGCGTGGCGGCGAACATCGCGTTCGGCATGGGGCAGCTCGGCCTGCGCCCAGTGCTGCTCGGGGCCGTCGGCGCCGACTTCGCCGACTACCGCTCCTGGCTGGAGCGGCACGGGGTGGACTGCGACTCGGTGCACGTCAGCGAGGTGGCGCACACCGCCCGCTTCGTCTGCACCACCGACACGGACATGTGCCAGATCGCCTCCTTCTACGCCGGCGCGATGAGCGAGGCGCGCAACATCGAGCTGCACCCCGTCGCGCAGCGGCTCGGTGGGCTGGACCTGGTCCTGGTCGGTGCCAACGACCCGGCGGCCATGCTGCGCCACTCCGCCGAGTGCCGTGAGCGCGGATACCGGTTCGCCGCCGACCCGTCCCAGCAACTCGCCCGGATGGAGGGCGAGGACGTGGTGTCGCTCATCGACGGCGCCGAGTACCTGATGACCAACGACTACGAGAAGTCGCTGCTGCAGAGCAAGGCCGGACTGAGCGACGCGCAGCTGCTGGATCGGGTCCGGATCCGGGTCACCACGCTGGGCAAGGACGGGGTGGAGATCGCCGGGCGGGACTTCGCGCCGATCCACGTGCCGATCGCCCGGGAGGCCCAGGCGATCGACCCCACCGGCGTCGGCGACGGCTTCCGTGCCGGGTTCTTCACCGCGCTCTCCTGGGGCGTCGGGCTGGAGCGCGCCGCGCAGGTCGGCTCGCTGCTGGCCGCCCTGGTGCTGGAGACGGTCGGCACCCAGGAGTACCAGGTGCGCCGCGACCTGTTCGTCAAGCGCCTCGCCGAGTCGTACGGCGACGAGGCCTCCGACGAGGTCCGCCCTCACCTGCTGCCCTGACCTCTGCACCGTCACGGTGTCTCGGCTCTCGATCCCGAGCGGTTCCGCTACGGCGGACGGGATCGAGAGCCGATCGTCGTCTACACGAGGTTCAGGTGTTAGCAGGGGACCCCGGCTATGCACGAGGCGTTAATAAGGTGCCCTTCCTTTCACAGCGGCCGGTGGATGCCGCCTTTCACGCGGAGCGGCGGACGTCGTAGCCGGGGCCGGGGGCGGCACCGAGGAACTCCTGCTGGCGCATCCGGCACCAGGCCGGGATGTCCACCGCCGCCGCCGGATCGTCGGCGAGCACCCGGATCACCGCGCCGACCGGCAGGGACGGCAGTCGGCGGGCCAGCGCGATCACCGGCAGCGGGCACCGCTGACCGAGACAGTCGAGCACCTCGTCGGGGGTCGTCACAGCCCCACCACCCCCGCCTCGGCCCGCAGGTCGGCCACGATCTGCGGCAACTCGGTGAGGAAGCGGTCCACGTCCGCCTCGGTGGTGCCCCGGTGCAGTGAGACACGGACGTTGCCGTGCGACAGCACCCCCATCGCCTCCAGCACGTGCGACGGGCGCAACGTCGACGAGGTGCAGGACGAGCCCGACGACACCGCGAAGCCTCGCCGGTCCAGCGCGTGCAGCAGCGCCTCGCCGTCGACGTAGAGACAGGAGAAGGTGACCAGGTGCGGCAGCCGGCGCACCGGATCGCCGACCACCTCCACGTCCGGCACGTCGGCCGCCACGCGGGCCCGGATCCGGTCCACCAGCGGCGTCAGCCGGGCCGCCTCGACGTCGGCGTCGGCCGCCTGGCTCTTATACACA
>NZ_SISL01000724.1:0-1900 GCF_004307965.1 Verrucosispora sp. SN26_14.1
CCGCCGCACCGACCAGCGCGGCCCCGCCGCCGGCAGCGGGCGGTGACGCCTGGGCCGCCGGGGTCAGCTACCGCACCGGCGACGTGGTGACGTTCGAGGGCAAGCGGTACGAGTGCCGCCAGGGCCACACCGCGATCAACAGCTGGGAGCCCTCGATCTACACCCTCGCGCTGTGGCTCCCGCTGTGAGGCGCCGACTGGTCGCGGCAGCCCTGGTCGTACCGTTCCTGCTCGGCGCCTGCGGGTCACCCGCCGCGCAGCCGCCGCCCGCTCCGACGAGTGACACGACGGTCGCCGAGATCACGGCCGGCGACGAGTACAACGACACCGACGTGATGTTCCTGCAGATGTTCGTCCACCACCAGCGGCAGGCCCTGCAGATGACCGCCACCGCCGTGAAGCGCGCCCAGGACCCGGAGTTGAAGACGCTCGCCCAGGCGGTGCAGGTCACCGAGTCCGACGAGCTGAAGATGATCGAGGGCTGGCTCAGGAGCTGGGGCAAGTCCACCGAGGTCGACACCGCGCCCAACCTGCACGCCCACCACGGTGGACTGCCCGGCACCGGACCGGCCGAGATCGAGGCGTTGACGACGGTCAAGGACGCCGAGTTCGACACGTCCTTCCTGAGCCTCTTCCTGGCCCACCAGCACAACGCGATGGAACTGGCCAACCTGGTCCGCAGCGGCGGCAAGAACGCCGAGACCAAGGCATTCGGCGAGCGGGTACGCGCCTCCCGCCAGGGCGGCATCCAGCAGATGCTCGCAATGATGACCAGCTGACGACTGCGTATGGGCAGCTCGGGGACGGCCGTAGGCGTCGGCCGGCCCCGGGCCCTGTCCGGTCCTACCGACTGACCGTCGGGGGCCGGTCGCCACGCACGCTCGTCCGGGTCACCCGGTAGCGCCGGTTCAGTCGGTTCGGCCAGCCCAGGAACCTGTCGAACATGTCGGCGGCGCTGCCGGTCTGGCAGGGATCGAGTCGATGCAGGTCGTCGATGGCCTCGTGCAGGCAACCGGCCAGATAGACGAAGAGGTTGACCGGGGCACCCTCGTAGTCGGCCAGCAGGGCGAGCTTGCCACGCGTACACGGCCAGGGGTGGCCACAGTGGCGGCACAACCACAGCGGGCGCATCGGCGGATGCTCGGCCGACTCGGCCACGACCCGGTGCGGGGTCGGCGGCGGACGTTCTTCGGTCATGACCGTGGCCTCACCTGCATACGGGCTCCCGCCGACTCGGACGAACGGCGTGCGGCGTACCACCGGTCATGAGCCGCCGACGCCTCACGCAGTAGGAGGCGCGGCAGCCGGTCCGGCATTACGAAAAGTGCGTCGCCGAATCGCGGGTCGCCGGTCGGGCGAGTCGGGCCCGACGGTCAGGCCCAGGGGTTACGGACCCGGAAGGAACTCGCCCGTGCGAACGTCTGCGTACCGTCGGGGAAGTCGATCCAGAACCCCACGTCACGCTCGTGCACCACGAGATGCGGGTAGTTGTGCGCGCGCATCGTCACCGAGGCAGCCGTCGCGCCGCGCTCGGGACAGAAGGTCGCGTCCTCCCGGAACAGCGGGGTGCCCTCGTTCGGGCTCAGCCGCAGTCGCAGGCTCGCATGCCGCAGGTACCGCCCGTCGGCGCTGCGCAGGGTGACACAGTCCGGGTCGGCGAGCCCTCGACTGACTGTGAAGGTGGCCCGTCGCCGGGCCTGCGCACTGCTGGCTCCGGTCACCTCGTCGAGCCCGGCCACGTCGCCGTCGACGGTCAGGTACCGGCCCGGTGCCCGTACGGACTCCAACGACCAGGTGCCGAGCGGGATGGTGCCGGCCGGCACGGACGGGCGTACCGCCGACGGTGACACGGACGGCGACGTCGCCGGGGTCGTGGTGGCCGGGGTCGGGCTGGGGCGCGG
>NZ_SISL01000725.1:0-1896 GCF_004307965.1 Verrucosispora sp. SN26_14.1
GCCCGGAACGCCGCCAGCGCCGCCCGCGTCGACGGCCCCGCACCCGGCACCGGCGGATCCTGCGCCGCCATCCGCGACAGGAACGTCACCGCGTCCACGGCACCGCCACCGTCCACCAGACACCGCGCCACGAGCAGCGTCAACGCGGTGTCGTCCGAGGTCGCCCCGGCCGCCCACCGGTCACTGGCCCGAGGCGTCTCGATCACCTCGTCACCGTCCCGCGTCGGCGGACGCCCCTCGTACGGCACCCCCAACGCGTCCCCACAGGCGTACGCCGTCAGCGCCCCCGCCACCCGCCGCACCGCCACCCCATCCACGACACTCGACACACCCGCAGCCTAGGCGCACCGAACGAGGGGAGTGGTCGACTACTGAGCGTGACCGGAGCGGGCGAGGCGGAATCCCACGTCGTCGATCGCGTAGCTGGGGTGGCTGCGCCGCCGCACCGACGCCCGGCAACTCCACTTCTCGTCGAACCAGCCGCCGCCCCGCAACACCCGGTAGGTGCCGTAGACCTCGGGGTCGTACACGTCCCAGCACCAGTCCCAGACGTTGCCCAACATGTCGTACAGACCCCAGGCGTTGGGCCGCCTACCGCCCACGTCGCGCAGCCGCTCACCGGAGTTGCCGCGATACCAGGCGATCTCGTCCAACGGCCCGTAGCGAGGACCAGCGGTGCCGGCCCGGCAGGCATGCTCCCACTCGGCCTCGGTGGGCAGCCGGTACCCGTCGGCCCCGGTGTCCCACTCGACGTCCTCACCGTCGACCCGGTACGCCGGCCGCAGCCCGTCGGCCTCGGACAGGGCGTTGCAGAACCGCACCGTGTCCCACCAGGACACCGTCTCCATCGGACGACGGCGCTCGTCGGTCGCACAGGGGACACCGACGACCGCGGCGTACCGGGCCCGGGTCACCGGATACGCGGCGAGGCGGTACGGCCCGACGTCGACCGGCCAGCTGCGCTGCGTACGCCGGTCCGTCAGCACCACACGTCCCGCCGGAACGTTCACCATCACGCTGTCGGAGTCCACGAGGAGCAGATGCTACCGATCCAGGCCCACCATCGGTCCTTCCGGCCGGTCAGCCTACGTTCGATAATTGACATTATGTAAAGCTGACGTTCCGACGCGCTCCCCGAGAGGGGGCACCACCACAGCCCGGGATGCAAGGAAGGGTCCCCTGCCATACACCAGGCGTTAGCAAGGGACCCTTCCTTACATCCCGGCGCGGTGCGGTTCGTCGACGATCATTCAGCCGGCGGTGCACGCCGACCGGTCGGTGCCGGTCGCTCGCAGCCGACACCGACCGGCACGTCCGGGCGGCCCCGCCCCTATCGCGCGCGCCACGTCGCCGCCGCCTGGGAACCCGTCAATCCAGGCGCAGCCGAGGAACCAGCCCCCGTGGCGCCCTTTCCGACGCCCGGCACGGCTCGCGCCGGAAACCGCCCCCGCTCCCCTGGGTCGACCATGAACCCGAAAATCATGCATAATATCCCTTATGCATGACAAAAGGGATGAAGCGGTCCAGGTGCTGATCGAGGAGTTCCTGACGTCGCGGGCGACGCGCAAGCCCTCCCCGCACACGCAGGCGGCGTACCGGCGGGATCTGGTCGCGGTGGCCGCGCTCGCGGCGGAGCTGGCCACCCCTCCCCTCCCCCTCGACGCCCTGTCGATCGAGGCGCTCTCCCCCAGGCTGATGCGGGCGGCGTTCGCCCGCTTCGCCGCCGACCGGGCCGCCGCCTCGGTCGGTCGTGCCTGGTCGACCTGGAACGGCTTCTTCTCGTTCCTGGTGGCCGAGCAGGTGGTGGCCGGCAATCCGATGCCGGCCGTGGGTCGGCCCCGGGCGCCGCTGCCGGTGCCGAAGCCGCTGCGGGGTGAGGACACTCCCGAGCGGCTG
>NZ_SISL01000726.1:0-1891 GCF_004307965.1 Verrucosispora sp. SN26_14.1
GATCTGCCCCGGCCTCACCAGCCCCGGGCGCGCCACTCGGCCAGGTGCGGGCGTTCCGCGCCGAGCGTCGAGTCCCGGCCGTGGCCCGGATAGAACCAGGTCTCGTCCGGCAGCCGGCCGAACAGCTTGTGCTCCACGTCGTCGATGAGCGCCGCGAAGCGCTCGGGATCCTGGTCGGTGTTGCCGATGCCACCCGGGAAGAGACTGTCGCCGGTGAAGAGGTGCGGGGTGCCGGCCGGGTCGCGGTAGAGCAGCGCCACCGAACCCGGGGTGTGCCCCTTGATGTGGATGACCTCCAGCGTGCAGTCACCCACGGGCACGGTGTCCCCGTCGGCGAGGGTCTGCGCCTCGATCGGCAGCCCCTCCGCGTCGTCGGCGTGCACCAGCGCGCGGGCCCCGGTCTTGGCGACGACCTCCTCCAGCCCCACCCAGTGGTCCATGTGCTGGTGGGTGGTGACCACGGTGCGCAGCCCGCCGTCACCGACCAGTTCCAGCAGTCGGGGCGCCTCGTTGGCGGCGTCGATCAGCACCTGTTCGCCGGTGTGCCGGCAGCGCAGCAGGTACGCGTTGTTGTCCATCGGGCCGACCGACACCTTGGTGATGGTCAGGGCGTCGAGTTCGCGTACGGCCGGCGGGCCGCCGGGGGTGACATCTCCGCTGTAGGTCATCGTCTTCCTAGATCCATTCCGGTGGGCGGGGCAGGTCACCGTCGGGGCTGACGGTCAGGGCGGTGCCGGTGCTGCGGCCGGTGAGCCAGGCGGCGAGTTCCGCTGCCGGACCGGTGACGACGGGCGCCCCCGCGCGCTCGCCCACCACCAGTTCGTGGCCGGCGCCGTCGAAGCGCAGCACCATCGATGGCGCGTCGTCGCGGTCGCCGAAGCCGGTGGCCACCTCGTGCAGCAGCCGGTGGCCGAAGGTCGGCGACCAGTCCGCCGGCCGGTAAGCGGCGGCCAGGTCGACGTGGTGGATCTCCAGCTCCCGGAGCCGTCCCCAGACCAGTAGCGCGGCCGGCCAGGGACCCCGTCGGGTCTCGACGGTGGCCGCCCAGGCCGACACCGGCATCGCCGCCACCGCCTCGGCGAACCGGTCCGCGCTGCGACGCAGGTCGTCCAGGTGCTCCTCGGGCGGGCGGGACGCGCCGGCCTCGATGTCGGCGTCGCGGGCCTGCGCGCTGGCGTACATCGGGATCTGCTCGCCGGTGCGCGCCGAGGTGAGCAGGTTGACGAAACCGTCGGCGTTGCGACACAGGTGGGCCAGGACGTGGCCGCGTGTCCAGCCGGGCAGCAGCGACGGCGCGGCCAGGTCGGTGGCGTCGAAACCGGCAGCCGTACGCACCAGCCGGGCGGTGGCGTCGGTCACGTCACCGGTGAGGAGAAGGGGGTCTGTCGGCACGTTCCGACCCTAGCCCTCCGGGCGTGCCGCGTCGCCGGGGAATTCACTTCCGGCCGGGCGCCGCCGGGCCTACCGTCTGCGGTGGTCGCGGCGCCGGAGTGGAGGAGGTGGCGTCGAGCATGAGCATCACGTTGACCGCCCTGGGCTGGGACGCCGAGCGGGCGGCGCACCTGCGACGTATCCGTACCGATCACCGTCCGGGTCGGGTGGCCCGGGTCGACCGTGGGGTCTGCACCGTGCTGACCGAGGCGGGGCCGGTGCGTGCCACCTCGGGCGGGGCGGTGCTGGTCGCCGCCGCGGGTGACCCCACCCGGCTGCCCGGGGTGGGGGACTGGGTGCTGCTCGGGCGCTGGCCCGACGCCCGGATCACCGTGGAGGCGGTGCTGCCCCGGCGTACCGCGTTGGTGCGGCGCACCGCCGGCAAGGACGCCGCCGGTCACCTGCTCGCCGCCAACCTGGACGTGGCGGCCGTGGTGGAGGCGGTGCACCCGGCGCCCGA
>NZ_SISL01000727.1:0-1882 GCF_004307965.1 Verrucosispora sp. SN26_14.1
GCCTCCATCTGGGTCGCGGCCTGCGCCACCCGCTCGTCGGCGGCCTCCTGGGCGGCCGACTGCACCGCCGGACGCAGCAGGCCGAACCAGAGCGCGAGCAGGAGCAGCAGCAACGCCAACAGCAGCGCCAACAGTTTGAGCAGCCACCCGGAGAGGACGGGCTGCTGCACCAGGGTGCCGTCCAGGGTGATCGCCCGACCGTCCCGGTCGGTCAGCAGGGCCCGGAACGGCAGGTGACGGGGCGTGCCGCGCCAGAGCAACCGCTTCGCCCGTACCCGGAGTGCGGCCTCGAACTGCTCGCCCGCCGCCAGGACCATCGCCGTCGGGCGGGCCGCGAAGTGCAGTTGCTCCGCCCCGTCGGTCGCCGCGACGGTCAACTCCTCCCCGATGTTGCCGCCGTTGAGCACGGCGAGGCGGTAGCGGGCACCGAGCCGGGCCCGCCGCACCTGCGGCCGGAGTTCGGCGGCCACCTCGGAGAAGGGCGCGATGGTCAGCAGACCTTCCTCGACCGTCGCGGTCTCCGGCGCCTCGGACGGGACCACCCGTACGCCGTAGGGCAGGTCCCCGGCGCGGACCTCGGAGGACCGGGGCGGGCGCACGGTGAGCACGACGGTCTCGCTGGCGCCGGGATAGAGGGAGACCCGGGGCGGATCGAACGTCGCCCACGCGTCGGGCACGCCGACGATGGTGAGGTCGTACGCTTCGACGACGTCACCCGAGTTGCGGATCGTCACCGGGATGTCGACGCTTTCTCCCGGTACGACCACCGTCGGGGTGTCCACCAGGCCCAACGAGACGCTCATGTCCGCCCACGGTAGGCGGGCGTCGACGCCTGCCTACCGTCCGGCGGGGAACCGGCACGGGCAGAACGGTTGCCCGTTAGGTCCACGTTAGGTGCACGCGAAGTCACACCGACCATGCTCTGCGTACCGGCGTGGCACCCGCTGCGCCGCGCCGTCCGGGCCGGACCACCGGGACCGGGTGTCGAGGTGTGGGGGAGGCTGGAGATGCAGCGTGTCACGGTGAGCGTCCACGCGGAGGACCCGATCTCGCGGTCGGGGGTGGAGAGCCAACTGCGTGCCCGACCGGACCTGTGGGTGATCGAGCCGGGCCGGGAGACGCCCGAGAGCGTCTCGCTGGTGGTCGTCGACGTGCTCGACGAGTCGGCCATCCGGCTGCTGCGCCGCCTGCACCGCACCGGCCCGGCCAAACTGGTGCTGGTGCCGGCCCGGATCGACGACGCCGGCCTGTCCCAGGCGGTGGAGCACGGCGTGGTGGGGCTGGTCCGCCGCACCGAGGCGAGCGCCGAACGGCTCAGCCACATCGTGCTGGCCGTGGCCCGTGGTGAGGGTGCGCTCCCGGCGGACCTGCTGGGTCGGCTGATGGCCCAGATGGGGCGGTTGCAGCGCCAGGTCCTCGAACCGCGCGGGCTCACCCTGCTCGGGCTGAGCACCCGCGAGGTGGACGTGCTGCGGCTCGTCGCGGACGGGCTCGACACCCGGGAGATCGCCGGCAAGCTGTCGTACTCGGAGCGGACCGTGAAGAACGTCCTGCACGACGTCACCAGTCGGCTGCAACTGCGCAACCGGGCGCACGCCGTGGCGTACGCGCTGCGCAACGGCCTGATCTAGGACGTGGTTGCCTCAACGGGCGGGCCCCGCTGCCCCCTCGGGTGCCCCACCGGTCGAGGCGGCCGGCCGCCGGGGCACCGCAGGATGGCGGTGGCCATCCCGTACGACGTCCGCCTCGCGAGGTCCACGTGCGACGCATGATCGGAATCCCTGTCGTCCTGGCCGTGCTGCTCGTCGCCGCGCCGCCACCCGGCACAGGGGTCGCCGTCGCCGCGCCCGCGCCGGCCCCGCCCACGCCACCCGCTCCTGCC
>NZ_SISL01000728.1:0-1876 GCF_004307965.1 Verrucosispora sp. SN26_14.1
GGCGGCCGCTGGTACCGGGGCCGCCGGCCGGGGCGCGGCTGACCGAGAACGATCACCCCGGGCTCGACCGGCAGCGCGATTCCGGCGTTGTCGGTCGAGCCCGGTACTGTTCTCGTGATGGAGTCCGACGCCCTGTTCACCCTCAGTGAACCCACGGCAGCACCCGGTGCGCCGACGGGTTCCGGCGGCGTCGGCGGCTTCACTCCGGCCGGTCCGGACGCGCCGCTTCCGGTCCGGATGCGCCCGGCCACCCTGGACGAACTCGTCGGTCAGGACCACCTGCTCGCCCCGGGAGCGCCCCTGCGGCAACTCGTCGCCGGCAACGCGCCGATGTCGGTCATCCTCTGGGGCCCGCCGGGCAGCGGCAAGACGACCATCGCCCACCTGGTGGCCGCCGCCACCGACCGGCGGTTCGTGGCCATGTCGGCGCTCTCGGCCGGAGTCAAGGACGTCCGGGCCGTGATCGACACCGCCCGGCGGCAGCGGCGCACCGGTGGCCCGCCGACCGTCCTCTTCATCGACGAGGTGCACCGGTTCAGCAAGACCCAGCAGGACTCCCTGCTCGCCGCCGTCGAGGACCGTACGGTCACGCTGCTCGCCGCCACCACGGAGAACCCGTACTTCTCGGTCATCTCGCCACTGTTGTCGCGGTGCGTGCTGCTCACCCTTCAGCCTCTCGACGACGCGGCGGTCCGCGCGCTGCTGCGCCGGGCCCTGACCGACGAGCGTGGTCTGGGCGGCGCGCTCGTCTGCGAGCCCGAGGCGGAGGACCACCTGGTCCGGTTGGCCGGTGGGGACGTCCGCAAGGCGCTGACCGCGCTGGAGGCGGCAGCCGGGTCGGCGACCGCGCTGGGCGCCGGCCGGATCGACCTGGCCACCGCCGAGCGGGCGGTGGACACCGCAGCCGTGCGGTACGACCGGGCCGGTGACGCCCACTACGACGTGACCAGCGCGTTCATCAAGAGCATGCGCGGGTCGGACGTGGACGCCGCGTTGCACTGGCTGGCCCGGATGCTGGTCGCCGGTGAGGACGCCCGGTTCATCGCCCGACGGCTGGTCATCTTCGCCAGCGAGGACGTCGGCATGGCCGATCCCGGTGCGCTGAGCGTCGCCACCGCGGCCGCGCACGCCGTCGAGTACGTCGGCCTGCCAGAGGTCCAGCTCAACCTCGCCCAGGCGGTGATCCACCTGGCCACCGCCCCCAAGTCGAACTCGGCCACCGCCGCGATCGGCGCGGCGATCGCCGACGTCCGGGCCGGTCGGGGTGGCCCGGTCCCGCGCGGACTGCGTGACGGCCACTACGCCGGCGCCCGAGGGCTCGGCCACGGCATCGGGTACCGCTACCCGCACGACGACCAGCGGGGCGTGCTCACCCAGCAGTACGTGCCGGACGACCTGGTCGGCACCGACTACTACCAGCCGAGCCACCACGGTGCGGAACGATCGGTGGCCACGCGGCTGCCGCTGCTGCGCCGGATCGTCCGCGGGCTGCCCGCGCCCGCCCGCGTACCGGCGGAGAGCACGGGTGACCGGGCGGCGCCGACGGACCGGGCCGAGACGCCGCCGTCCGGAGTCGACGGCGGCCCGTCCACGGGCACGGACGCCCACGCGGCGGATGAGGTCGGCCGCAGCGCCGACGGGAAGGGTCAACAGTGAAATCGTCGGAGCGACCGGAGGACGGCCAGGAGGAGCGGCGTCCCAAGGGCCGCCGCTGGGGCCGGAGCAAACCCGAGGCCGCCCCGGAGGACCCGGGCCCCGGTGAGGACTTCGGCTGGATCGACGACCTGCGCTCGGCGAAGCAGCAGCGCGGCGAACTCGGCCCGGACGCTGTGTCTTATACACCTCTCCGAGCCCACGCGACTAGCGCTCATCTCGT
>NZ_SISL01000729.1:0-1872 GCF_004307965.1 Verrucosispora sp. SN26_14.1
GACGGCGACCGCGCGGTGCACCGGCCGGCATACCGGGGACGGCCGGCGGCGCAGGTCACGGTGAGCGCGCTCGGCACCGAGCTGCTCGCTGTCGCCACCGCGCTCGCCGGCAGTTTCGACGCCCGCAACGGCACCGGCCACCAGTCCGGCCGGATCGCCGCCTGGCTGGCCGAACGCCCGCTGGCCGAGCCGGTGCCGCTGCCGGGTGAGGACGAGATCGAGCCGGACGACGAGCCCTGGCCCGGCGACCCGACGCCGACCGGCAGCGGGACCGGGGCCGAGGTCAGGACGGACGACTCCGCCGGTCAGACGGCGGACGAGGTCGGTGCACTGACCGTACGGATGATCACCGAGGCGTTGGACCGGCGGGGCGACGGGTACGCCCTGGACCCGACCGGCACCGTGCTCGGGCGCTGGGGCGACGCGGTGATCCAGTTCCGGCGGGCCGGGGAGCGCGGCGAGATCCTGCACGCCCGGGTGGTCGCCGGTCGTCGGCTGCCGGCCGCCCGTCGGGCCGAGGCGTACGCGTTCTGCAACGGGTGGAACCGGGACCGGCTGCTGCCCAGCGCGTACGTGCACGATCCGGGCGAGGGTGAACTGGTGCTGGCCGGCGAGGTGACCACCGACCTGGCGTACGGGGTGGCCCCGGCACAGGTCACGGTCCTCGTCGACGCGGCGGTCCGCACGGGCGTCGCGTACGCGGAGGCGGTCGCCGCGCTGCCCTGAGCGGACATGCGCCGGCCCGGCCGGACGGGACGCGTCCGACCGGGCCGGCGGGGAATCAGCGTCGGCTGCCCAACGTGGCGAAGTTCTGCGTGGTGAGCAACGTCAGGTTGTTGCGTTGCAGGATCTCGTTGACCGGCTGGTAGAACGTCGTGCCACCGCGTACGCAGTCGCCCGAGCCGCCGGAGGTGACGCCCTGCGCCTGGCTGCCCGAGATCCACGAACCGCCGGAGTCACCGGGCTCGGCGCAGACGTTCGTCCGGACCAGCCCGCTGACCAGTCCCTCCGGGTAGCGGACGGTGGCGTTGCGGGCCTGCACGGTGCCGCAGCGTACGCCGGTGGTGGAGCCGGACCGGCAGATCGACGACCCTGCGGGCACCTCCTGCGAGCCGGCGACCCGGGCGATGCCGCCCCGGAAGTCGGTCACCTCGGGCAGCACCCGGGTGTTCTGGTTGACCTGCACGAAGGCCCAGTCGTCGCCGGGGAAGGAGGAGGCCCGGAACACACCCTGCAACTCGCCGTCCGGCCCCGAGGTCCGGGCACCGACCCGGCCGCAGTGCCCGGCGGTCACGTAGCCGCCGACCACCGCGAACCCGACCGAGCAGCGGCCGGCGCCGACGAAGAAGGGCTCGCCGCCACGGACGTCGGCGAAGAGTCGCGGCTGCTCCTCGGTGGCCATCCGGACCGCCTGCCGGGATACGCCCGCACGGGCCACGAAACGCCAGCCGGCCGCTTCGGCACCCGGTGCGGCGAGCACCACCACCGTGTTGGTGGCGACGTCGACGTACCAACCGGAGACGTTCTCGGCCCGCCCGGCGGTCCGGTCCATCCGGGTCTTGATCGCGTCGAGCTGACCGACGCCACGCTCCACCACCTTCGGCACCGCGCCGGTGGCGCGTACCCGCTGTGCCTGGGCCTCGTCGGCGACCGCGACGTTGAGCTGGGCGCCGTCGGCGCTCAGCCAGCTACCGGCGTAGTCCCCGCCGAGGTCCGACCGGAGCTGCTCGACGACCCCGCTGGCCCAGCGTTCGGTCTTCAGCCGCGCCGCGACCTGCGCCTGGTCCAGCCCCAGGTCGCGACGCATGGCCTCGACCACCTCCGCGTCGGCGCCCGCCACGGCCTGACCGGTCGGCGCGGTGCTCGGCGCGC
>NZ_SISL01000073.1:0-18480 GCF_004307965.1 Verrucosispora sp. SN26_14.1
GATCGCCGCGCCGGCGTCGGCGGTCGCCTGCTCGTCCACGTCGTTGACCACGACCGCGGCGCCCTGCGCGGCCAACTGCCGTGCGTAGGCGAGGCCGAGGCCGCGTCCGGCTCCGGTGACGATTGCGACTTTGCCGTCCAGGGACATGGGCACTCCTTCGCGTCGAGGTCGATCGGAACATGGACCGTTGAGAAAGTCAATTATTGGTAAGGCTTGCTATCATCGTCGCCGTGCCCCCTCCCGAGAGAGCCCGACCGGCCGACGGCCTGCGGGACAGCGTGCTCGGCCGGGATCTGAGCTTCCTGCTGGTGCGCGCCAACGCGCTCACCCTCGCCGCGGCCAACGCCGCCCTGGCCGAGCACGGACTGAAGGCCCGCTCGTACTCGGTGCTCGCGCTGGCCGCCGACGACACCCGGCCCACCCAGCGGGAGCTGGCCGAGTTCCTCCGGCTGGACCCGAGCCAGGTGGTGGCGCTCATCGACGACCTGGAGAGACGCGGTCTGGTCGAGCGCCGCACCGACCCCGCCGACCGGCGCGCCAACGTCCTGGTCGCCACCGACGAGGGGCGCGAGCTGTTCGCCCGCGCCCAGTCCTCCGCGCACGCCGTGGAGCTGGGCCTGCTGGCCGCGGTCACCCCCGAGGACCACGCCCGGCTGGCGCAACTGCTGCGCCTGCTGGCCTTTCCGGACTGAACCGGTGGCGGACCGAGCGGTGCCGGAGCGAGCCGGTGCCGGGCGGCGGGGGATGACGCCGCCCGACACCGGTGCGCTCAGAAGCGGATCCAGGTGCCGGTCAACGGGACCTGACCGACGCCGGGCCGGGACCAGTCACAGACCCCGTCCGGGAAGACCGCCCGCAACCGCTGCCACTGCTCGTCGGTGAAGTCGACGCCGTACGCCGCCCGGTCCAGCGGCGCAAGCCGGCACTTGAGCACGGCGGAAGTGGTCGGCCCGCCCGCCTCCACGCGCGGGTTGCGGTGGAACGGGAAGAGCTGGTTGCACCGGGCCGCCGGGTCGAGGGTCAACGTCTCCACGATCCGCTCCCCGTCCGCCGCGACGCAGTGGTCCGCCAGCCCGGCCGGCCGGGACAGCCGGGTCAGTGCCGTCTCGTCCAGATGGGGTCGGCTCGCCGCCAACGCCGTCCGGGCGGTCAACCAGGCGTCCATGTCCACCAGTGCCTGCGTCTGACTCGTCGACGCGGGCGCCCCGGACGCGCCTGTGACACTGATGTGGTTGTCCGCGTGACCGTTGGCCGCGAGCAGTCGCTCCCGCATGGTCCAGGAGCGGAAGCGGTCGTGGAAGTCACCGCTCGGGTCGGTGTAACCACGGGTCTCGATGATCGGCGTCCACCGCAGACCACCGTCGAACTGGTTGACGCGTCCGGTCGCGTACGCCACCTCGATCGCGTCGACGTTCGCCGAGGTGCGGTGCGGGGTGCGGGTGCCCTCGACGTCCAGACCACCGATGCCCTCGTTGAGCCGGACGAACTGCTCCGGGCTGATCACCCCGGCGTCCAGGGTGCGCAGCCCGTACTGCACGCCGACGGTGTCCGGGACGATCGGCCGCCCGGCGCCGGTGGTCGGGTCGACGCCGTACACGTTGGAGATGAAGTCCGCCATCGCGCAGCGGATGCCGTCCGGGTTGGTCACCGGGTGGTAGCGCAGCCCGGCGGGAACGTGGCTCGGGCAGGTGGCGGGCCAGTCGACGCTGTCGAAGTTCTGGTAGCCGCCGCAGGTGTTCGGGCTGGCGAAGCCGGTCACCGCGGTCCGCTGGGCGGTGGAGAGCCCGGCCGCCGGGGCCGCCTGGGAGATGAACCGGCACTCGTGCCCGGTGAGGGTCACCGAGCGCTCGTCCGGGTAGCCGATCTGGCCGATGACCCCGTCCAGGATCCCCGGGTACGCGTTGGCGATCAGCAACTGCTGCATGGTGCCGGCCGAGCCGCCCCAGCCCATGGTGAACAGCGGTACGCCGTACGACTCGACGAAGTGTTCCTTGACCATCATCGCGGTCTCGGCGGAGGTGACGTCGTTGCAGTTGTTGGCGAAGACGTTGAACGTCGCGCTGGCCACCGCGTAACCCCTGCTGAGCAGGCTGTGGTTCATCACCCCGCCGGTGCTGGTGGCCTGGGTGTACCCGATGCCGCAGGCGCCGCCGAAGGTGTAGACCAGCCGGTCGTTCCATCCGTCGGTGGTCGTCCACGGGTCCGGCGGCGCGGTGCCCGGCCGGTGCAGCAGGGCGATTTCGTACACCGCGCGGTTGATGGTGCCGCGCTCGACCCGGACCACGTACGGCACGGTGCGGCCGTCGCTGGTCGTGGTGGTGGCCACGTCGGCCGGGAGCGGGCCGTCCGGCAGCGCGACGAAGCTCCCGGCGGTGGTGCGGTACTGGTAGGTGACCCGGGGTTGCGCCACGTGGCAGTCCGCGTCCACCGGGCCCAGGTTCCACGGGTTGCCCGACGCGGTGCAGAACAGCGGGATGTGCGGGCCGGAGATGACCGGTCCGGCGGCCGGATGGTTGCGCAGGGTCAGCGTGGCGCGGGGGCGGCCGTGGCCCTGCCCGTTCGCGCGGACCTCGAGCTCGTTGGCGCCCAGCGCCAGCCCGTCCACGAGACCGAGCAGCGTGCGCTTGTCGTCGGTGGCCCGGAACCGGTCGGTGACGTCCCGGCCGTCGAGCCGGACCTTCACGTGGTGTGGGGGTACGGTGCGCGGCACGGCGACGCGCACCAGCGCGTCACCGCCGCTGACGGTGTCGGCCCGTCCGGACAGGACGGTCACCTCGAAGGCACGCTCGGCGGGACCTGCGTGGGGTGGCGGCGCGGCGAGGGCCGGTGCGGTGGAGCCGGCGAGCAGCGCCGCCGTGGCGGCCACGGCCAGCGCTCCCTTCCATGATCGTGGTCTGGTGCGCTCCTGAGGTCGATCGGTGGGCATGACGGGACCCCTTTCAGCCGGAGACGGACGGCTGGACCTGCTGGTCAGGCACGTGTGGCGAACATAATGCGAAATCTGATCGCGCGTCAACGATTCTGCATCGTATCTATGGATGGCGAAGATCGGCGGCGTAGTCGCCTCTGCTCAGCCCCGCTCGGGTGTCCGGTCAGCCCCGCTCGGGAGTCCGGACCAGTTCCTCGAAGCGCTGCTGCGCCGGCTCGGCCAGCGCCGTCGCGGTCCGCAGGAACATCACCCGCGCCTGTGCCCGGGGAAAGGACGCCGGCAGGAACCGGGCCGGCAGGTCCGGATCGTCGCCCACCAGTGCCCGCCAGTCGTTGACCAGCTCGGTCCGCGCGACCAGCGCCGCCGACGGGCCCACCGCACCGGCGTCGGCCCGCCGCGCCACCGTCCGGTGGCGCTCCAGGAACCGCTGGTACCCGTCGGCGAGCACGTCGATGCGCCAGGCGGCCTCCAGTCGGGCGCGGGTGCTCGGCAGCAGCTCGAAGTCCCGCGACCGCAACACCACCGCGTCGGTGACACCCAGCTCGCCGAGCTGCTCGTGTACCTCGTCGAACCGGTCGTGCGGGGTCACCCAGGTCGCGTCGTACAAGGGCCAGAACGTCAGCCAGCGCAGGCGGGCCCGCAGCAGCCGGCGCTGGTGCGCGTCGTCGAGCGGCAGGGTGAAGGCGAGCAGCGTCCAGACCCCGTCCCAGTCGTCTGAGTCGCTGCTGGCGAAGATGCGCCGGGCACCCCGGCGCAGGGTCTGCGACGCCGATTCGGTCAGCCGGTAGCTGGTCCGCCGGCCCTCCTTGGTGCGTTCCAGCATGCCGCGCTGGGTCAGGCGGGCCAGCGTCGCCCGGGCGTTGGCCGGGGCGATGCCGAACTCGGCCAGCACCGCGACCAGCCCACCGGAGGGCAGCGGGGACCGGCCGGCGTGCCAGTGGTCACCGAGGAGCGTCACCAGCAGCCGCTGCGCGCGGGCCCGACCCACCGCCGCCCGATCCGACGGCGTGGCCGGCTCCGGCTGCCACACCCGGCCCTCGGTCAACACGGTGCGCCGGGTGACCCGGTCGGGCCGGTCCGACGGGCCGCACAGGGGACAACACGCATCCGGACAAACTACTGCCCACGGGGGCGTCGGGGTAACGGCGCCGGCCGGGTCGACGCGGACGGGCGACCCAGCGACCGGGAGACCACCCGACCGGCCGCCTGCACCAGCGGCGCCAGCGCCAGCGGATCGGCCCGGTCGTACGCCACCACCAGCGAGATCGCCGCCACCACCCCGTCCGGCCCGGCGATCGGCGCGGCGACGGAGAGGGCGTCCATGGTGACCTGCCGGTCGCTGATCGCGTACCCGGCGCGGCGCACCTCGGCGAGCTGGCGGCGCAACCGCACCGGATCGGTGACGGTCAGCTCGGTGTACCGCTCCAACGGCGCGGCGAGGACCCGCTCCTGCACCTGCGCCGGTGCGTGCGCCAGCAGCACCAGCCCCACACCGGTGGCGTGCAGCGCGAAGCGACCGCCGACCCGGGTGAGCACCGGCACCGCGTGTCGTCCGGCGATCCGCTCGATGAAGACGAGTTCGAGGTCCTGCCGGACGGCGAGCTGGACGTTCTCGTGGGTCACCTCGTACAGGTCCTCCAGCACCGGCAGCGCCAGCTCGCGCAGCCCCAGCCCGCGCGGCGCCAGCGAACCGACCTCCCACAGGCGCAGGCCGACCCGGTAGCGCGCGTCGTCACCGCGTTCCAGCGCGCCCCAGGCCACCAGTTCGGCGACCCGGCGGTACGCGGTGGGCAGCGGCAGCTCGGCCCGCCGGGCCAGCTCGCTCAGGGTCAGCGCCGGCTCGCCGGGGCTGAACGCGTCGAGCAGCGCCAGCACCTTGCTGGTGACCGAGCGTCCGGGCCGTGCCTGCACCCCGCCATCATCCCCGCCGACCGGTCACAGCTCCAGCACGAGCCGCCGGGTACGCGCCCGGGACACGCAGATCAGCATGGTGTCCCCGGCAGCCCGTTCCGCCTCGGTGAGCAGGCTGTCGCGGTGCTCCGGCGTGCCGTCGAGCACGGTGGTCTCGCAGGTGCCGCAGGTGCCCTCGCGGCATGAGGAGAGCACCTGCGTACCGGCCTGCTCCAGCGCCGCCAGGATCGAGGTGCCCGGCGGTACGTGCACCGTCCGGCCGGAGAGCGCGAGGTCGACCTCCACGGCGTGTTCGCCCGTGCCGGCCCCGGCCGCCGGGGCGAACCGCTCGACGTGCAGCCGACCGGGTGGCCACGTCCGGCAGCGCTGCTGCACGGCGTCGATCAGCCCCTCCGGCCCGCAGCAGTAGACGACCGCGTCGGCCGGGTCACCGATCAGCGTGTCCAGGTCGAGCAGGCCCGTCTCGTCCTGCGGACAGAGGCGCACCCGCTCGCCGTACGCCTGCCGCAGATCGGCGGCGAAGGCCATGGAGCTGCGGCTGCGTCCGCCGTACACCAGTCGCCAGTCGGCACCGGCGGCGTCGGCGGCGGCGACCATCGGCCGGATCGGCGTGATGCCGATGCCCCCGGCGACGAAGAGGTACCGGTCGGCCTCGACCAGCCGGAAGGCGTTGCGCGGCCCGACCACCCGCACCGTCGCGCCGGGCGGCAGGCGTTCGTGCACGTGCCGGGAACCGCCACGCCCCTGCGGCGCCAGGTGCACCGCCACCTGGAGCGCGGTGCGGTCGGCCGGGTCGCCGCAGAGCGAGTACTGGCGCACCAGCCCGGGGCCCAGGTCCAGGTCGACGTGCGCGCCCGGGGTCCAGCCCGGCACCTCGCCACCATCCGGGCGGCGCAGGGTCAGCACCACCACGCCGGTGGCCACCGCCTCCCGGCCGGCGACCACCAGCGTCGTCTCCGTCGCGGTCATGCCGGCACCACCACCCGCTGCGTCGGTGCCGGTGCGGGTGCTGCCGGTGGCCGGTGGTCCCGGGGATGGGCGAGCAGCCACTCCCACAACTGCACCGGCTCCTCGGCGATCCGCTCGGCACCGCAGTGGCAGATGCCGCGCAGCGTGTCGGTGCCCGGCAGCCAGTGGATCCGATAGACCCGGTCGCCGGTGAGCCCGCCGGCCGGCGCGGTCACCGGGGCGCCTCCACCGTGGACGACTCGACCATCCGGGCGAGCAGCCGTCGGGCGGCCAGCCCGCCGGTGTCGATGTTGATGCTCAGTTCCTGGTAGCGCTCCGGCTCGGAGGCGATCACCCGCTCCAGGATGTTCAGGGCGGTGACGTCCTGCATGACCACGGTGTGGTTGCTCTGGTAGAGGTACTCGCTGACCGACTCGTCGTCGACGGCGAAGTCCCGCGCCACCGCCCAGAAGTCGTACGTGGTGTGCGCGGTCGACGGGGTGATGGCGTACACGATCTCGGCGTGGAACGCCTGGTCGTCGTCGCCCTCGGCCGGCGGGTAGACGCCCTGCGGGGCGATCCGGCTGTGCAACACGTACAGGCAGGGCGGGTGGTACTCGATGTCCTGCCAGCGGGTGATCCGGCCCTGGATGCCGGTCGAGCGGGCATAGAACGGTGGGCACTCCGCGTCGTCCATGTGCCGGCTGACGTAGACGACGCCCCGGTCCTCGTCCACCTCGGTGGTGATCGGCGTGTTCGCCACCTCGGGCGTACCGATGTAGCCGCCGTGCAGGTACGTCTCGTGGGACAGGTCCATCAGGTTGTCCACCAGCAGGCTGTACCGGGCGTCCAGCGGCGCCATGCCACGCACCGTCGTGTAGCGGGGGTCCCCGAGCCAGGGTGCCCGGGGGATGGTGGAGGCGTCGGCCCGGTCCCGGTCGCCGATCCAGACCCAGACCAGGGTGTCCTGCTCCACCACCGGGTACGCGGCCACCCGCGCCGTCCGGGGGATGCGCTGCTGCCCGGGTACGAAGACGCAGGCGCCGCTCGGATCGTAGGTGAAGCCGTGGTATCCGCAGACCACGGTGTCCCCGTCGAGGCGGCTCTCCGACAGCGGGTACCGCCGGTGCACACACCGGTCGGCGAGCGCCACCGCCGCGCCGGACTCGGTGCGGTAGAACACGAGCGGCTCGCCCAGCACGGTACGGGCGAGCAGGTCGCGCCCGACCTCGTTGCTGAAGGCGGCCACGTACCACTGGTCACGTGCGAACGGCATCCGGGCCTCCTGTCGACGTACGACGGTCAGTCGGATGGTCCCGGGCCCACCCCCTCGGCCGGGAGCCGCGTTCTCACTCAGTGAAAGTCGGGGCGGTCCGCGTCGGCGGTGCCGATCGCGTCGCGTACCTCCTCGACGAGTGCCCGCATGGCGGTCTCGGCGCCCCGGGCGTCCTCGGCGGCGACCGTGTTGGCGACCTGCTCGTGCAGGTCCAGGGCGACCGGTCGTGGGCACTTGGGCATCAGCCCGTGCTCGGTCCGGCCGGCGAGCACCTCGGCGATCACCCCGGTCAGCGCGGTGAACATCTCGTTGAGGCAGGCCTGGAGTAGCAGTGCGTGGAACTCGACGTCGGCGGCGAGGAACGCGTCGAGCTCCCCGGCCTCGCCGAGCTGACGCATCTGGGCGGCCAGCGCGCGGAGTCGCTGTCGCTCCTCGGCGGTGGCGTGCCGGGCGGCCCCGGCGGCGGCGAGTGGTTCGACCGCCACCCGCAGCTCGGTGAGCGTCCGTAGCTGCGCGGCGCGGCCGGGACCTTCGAGCCGCCAGCGGATCACGCGTGGATCGAGCACCCGCCACCGGTGCATCGGCTGGACCACCAGGCCGACCCGGCGGCGCGAGGCCACCAGGTGCAACGACTCCAGGATCCGCATCGCCTCCCGCATCACGGTGCGCGAGACGCCGAAGCGGTGCTGCAACTGCTCCAGGGTGAGCGCCTCTCCGGCGACGTGCCGACCGCTGGTGATCTCCAGCCCGAGCGCGTCGAGCACGGCGTCGTGCAGCACGGGCGCTGCGGGCCGCGCCGCGTCGCGTGTCGCCTCACCCATCAAGGATCCCCGATCACTCGCTTCCGGAGAGACTAGCGCGCCGGGCACCGCTGGCCGTCCGGTGCGGCGCGGAATGGCGGCGAAAGGTGTCACCAATGTGTTTACAAAGATATCACCTTTGTGTGAAGATCACGTTAATCAGCAGGTGGCGCCGCACGACGGGCCCGGTGCGACCCCGCACCGCACCGGGATCGGAGCGCCCTGGCCGCCGTCCGGTCCCCGTCGGTCCACTCCGGACCGTCACGGACCGACCACGAACACCAGGGGAGAACCGACTCGTCGACACGCCACCACTGGTCGCCCGTACGGCATCCCCGGGACGAACCGGTCGACCAGCCGATGAAGGGAAACGCACACATGCCCGTTGCTCATCCTCACCCCGCGCCGACCCGCCGGCTCCGCCGCGCGTTGGCCGTCTCGGCCGTCGCCGGCCTGACGGTCGCCTCCGGAGCCCTCGCGGCTCCCGCAGCGTCCGCTGCCCCGGCCGCCGCCCTCGGACCGAAGGTCGTGCAGACCAACCAGGCACCCACCGGTCACTCGGTCACCTTCCGCTACCGGGCCCCCGCCGGTGTGCAGTCGGTCCAGATCTACGGCGAGTGGTGGTTCTCCCAGCCCGCGAGCGTGACCTGCGTGGGCTGCGGTGACGCCCGCACCGGCGCGCAGTGGCAGCCCGGCGACATCCTCGCCGACCCATGGCGTCCGCTGCCGATGCAGCAGGGACGCGACGGGGTGTGGACGTTCACCACGCCGCTGCCCTCCGGCACCTTCCGGTACGCGTTCACCCACGACTGTCACAGCCCGACGGCCAGCGGCTGCACCCTGCACCCGGACCCGGCCAACCCGCTGGAGGTCACGCCGCACGCGACCGCGCCGGGTGCGCTGCTCAGCCGGGTCTACGTGCCGAACAGCAAGCGCTTCCCCACCTACGACAACAGCTACCAGGCGCCGGTCGACCGCAAGAAGGCGGGCAAGCTGGAGCAGCGCTGGTACGACTCGCCGCTGTCCACCGACCCGGCGGGCAAGCACGACGTGGTCGTCTACCTGCCGCACGGCTACGACGCTACGCGCGCCACCCCGTACCCGACGCTCTACCTCAGCCACGGCGGCGGCGGCAACGCCACCGACTGGACCATGGAGGGCGTGGCCCACGAGATCCTGGAGAACGCGATCCGGGACCGTAAGGCGCTGCCGATGGTGATCGTCTCGACCGACTTCAACGGCCTGCCCGACGGCAACCAGGGCTACGTCGACGAGCTGCGGAACAACGTCATCCCGTTCGTGGAGAAGAACTACCACGTCTCCACCCAGGCCCAGGACCGCGCCTTCGGGGGTCTCTCCGCCGGTGGGGCCCGTGCCATCACGCTGCTGTACGACAACACCGACCTGGTCGGCTACCACGGCGCGTGGGGTGCGGCCGGCGGTGCGGTGAACCCCTCCGCGGAGCAGGTGGCGCGGATGAAGGCCGTGTCCGGCGGCATCCACGTCGGCACCGGCCTGCAGGACTGGCTGATCAACATCGCGCCCGACTCGGTCGCCCGCACCGAGAACTGGCGTGCGGCCGGTGTCGAGGTGACCGAGTTCAACATCGACGGTGTGCACGTCTGGGACGTGTGGCGGCAGATGCTCAACGACTACCTGCGGACCGTCGCGTTCCGGAGCACCACCGTCGACCTGGACGTCGAGTCGATCCGGGCCGGCAACTCGCACCGGTACCGCGTCATCGCCACCGCCGAGGTGGCCTCGGTGACCACCAGCGACCGTAAGCCCTCCGGCAAGGTCGACTTCTACGTCGGCGACAAGCGCCTCGGTTCGGCGACCGTGCGCAACGGCGTCGCCGAGTTCAAGGGCAACGTCAGCGGCCCGCTGACCGAGCCGGTGACCGCCCGCTACCAGGGTGACAGCCTCTACAACACCGCGCAGAGCAGCCCGGCCCAGGCCGGCTGACCCGACGCGCCCGACCGGTCCGTGGTGGCACTCCTTCGAGGGATGTCATCACGGACCGTCGTCGTCCACCGGCCCGCAGGCGCTCAGTCGAACTCGACCACCGTCCGGGCGCCCTCGCCCCGCGCCATCCGGGCGAACGCCGCCGGCGCCTCGTCGAGGGTGGCCCGGTCGGTGACCAGGTAGCTCAGGTCGAGCGTGCCGTCGAGCACCGCCCGCGCCAGCTCGGGCACGTCCCGGTCGGGGTCCGAGGAGCCGTAGACCGAGGAACGCAGCGTCCGCGCGGAGTGGAAGATGTCCAACGCGCTCAGGCCGACGATGTCGTCCTTGCCGCCCATCCCCACCACGACGACCTGGCCACCCCGGCGGGTGCTCTGCCAGGCGCTGCGGATCGTGGCGGACCGCCCGACGCACTCCACCGCGTGGTCGACGCCCCGGCCGCCGGTCAGTCCCCGGACCGCGCGGACCAGCGAGTCGTCCGCGAGCAGGAAGTCGGTGGCGCCCGCGGCGGCGGCCAACTCGGCCTTGGCGGGGGCGACGTCCACCCCGATCACCACAGCCGCACCGGCCGCACGCGCGGCGGCCACCGCCGACAGCCCGACCCCGCCGAGACCGATCACCGCGACCGAGTCGCCGGCCGCCACCCGCGCGGTACGCCGCACCGCGCCGACCCCGGTGAGCACCGCACAGCCGAGCAGCGCGGCGGCCGGGAACGGCAGCGCGGACGGCACTGCCACGGCGGCCTCCTGCGGCACCAGCACCTGCTCGGCGAGCGCGCCCAGCCCGAGCGTGACGTGCAGCGGCCGACCGTCCAGGGTGTGTCCGCGCGCCACGGCCGGTGCCCCGTTGCGCCGGCACAGCCAGGGCTCGTCGCGCCGGCAGAACCAGCAGGACCGGCAGGCCGGCGCCCAGTTGAGCACCACGTGGTCGCCGGGGGCCACCCGGTCCACGCCGTCACCGACCTCCGCCACCACGCCGGCCGCCTCGTGTCCGAGCAGCAGCGGGTACGGCGCGGTCAGGGTGCCGTCCGCCATGGACAGGTCGGAGTGGCAGACACCGGAGGCCCGGATGCGGACGCGTACCTGGCCGGGGCCGGTCTCCGGCAGCTCGACCGGCTCCACCCGCAGCGGTGCGTCGGCGGCCCTGGCCACCAGACCTCTCACCGCTGGATCGCCTTGATCTCGCAGAACTCCGCCAGCCCGTGGCTGCCCAGCTCGCGCCCGAGACCGGACTGCTTGTAGCCGCCGAACGGGGCCATCGGGTTGAACGGCGCCCCGTTGATGTCGACGGCACCGGTCCGCAGCCGCCGGGCCACCCGCAGCGCCCGTTCCTCGTCGGCGGACCAGACCGCGCCGGCCAGACCGTAGCGGGAGTTGTTGGCGACCGCCACGGCGTGGTCGTCGTCGTCGACCGGGATCACCGCCAGCACCGGCCCGAAGACTTCCTCCTGCGCGAGGGCGCTGTCCGGGTCGACGTCGGCGATCACCGTCGGGGCGACGAAGAAGCCCCGGTCCGGCACCGGGGCGTCGGGCCCACCGACGACCAGCCGGCCGCCGTCGGCCAGGCCCCGGGCGACGTGCGCGCGGACCCGGTCCCGCTGCTGCGCCGAGACCAGCGGACCGAGCCGGGTGGCCGGTTCGAGGGGGTCGCCGACCTGGTAGCCCTCGGCGGCCTTGGCCACCAGGTCGAGGGCCTCGTCGTAGCGGGCCCGCTGCACCAGCATCCGGGTCCACGCGGTGCAGGTCTGCCCCGAGTTGAGGAAGGCGTTGCCGACACCGACCTTGACCGCGGTGGTCAGGTCGGCGTCGTCCAGGATCACGTTGGCCGACTTGCCGCCGAGTTCCAGTGCGACCCGGGCGATCCGGTCGGCGGCGAGGTGCGCGACGCGTCGACCGGTGGCGGTGGAGCCGGTGAAGGAGACCAGGTCCACGTCGGGGTGGGCGGCGATGGCCTCGCCCACCACCGGACCGGTGCCGGTGACCAGGTTGACCACGCCCGGCGGCAGGCCCGCCGCGTGCACGGCGTCGACGAGGAGGTACGCCGTCAGCGGTGTCAGCTCGCTCGGCTTCAGCACCACCGTGCACCCGGCGGCCAGCGCCGGCGCGAGTTTGGCCACGATCTGGTGCAGCGGGTAGTTCCACGGGGTGATCGCGCCGACCACACCCACCGGCTCGCGGACCACCAGTGAGTTGCCGACCGTCTCCGGTGCCGGCGGCCGGGCGGCCAGGTCGACGTAGCTGCGCAGCACGGTCAGCGGCAGGCCGGTCTGCACCCGGGTGGCGACCTTGAGCGGAGTGCCGAGTTCCCGCACGACGGTGCGGGCGATGTCGTAGGCGCGCGCGGTCAGCTCGGCGTGCAGTCGGTCGAGGTGGGCGGCCCGGTCCGCCGGGTCGGTCGCGGACCAGCTCCCGAAAGCCGCGCGGGCGGCGGCCACCGCCCGGTCCACGTCCTCGGCGGTGCCGGCCGGGACGGTCGCGACGACCTCCTCGGTCGTCGGGTCGTGCACCTCCAACGACTCCGCGCCGCTCGGGGGCACCCAGCGCCCGTCCAGGTAGAAGTCCGTCCGTGCGAGATCCATGCGGCCCTCACCTCGCCTAGCAGTGGAAGTTTTGACCCTAGTACGCCTCGTCGGTCGACGGGAGGGGTGGCAGCGGGCCGACGGCGCGTTCGTAGCTGTGGGACAAGCCCTCGATCAGGGCGTCCAGGCCGAGCGTGAAGGCGCCCTCGTCGACCTGTTGCTGGTGCTCGGCGAGCCGGTGCGCCTGGCTCAGGTGCGGGTACTGGTCGGCGTAGACGCTCGGGTCCTCGACGAAGCCCCGGGCGAACGAGCCGAGCGCCGAGCCGGTCACGAAGTAGCGCATCAGCGCGCCGATGTGGGTGGCCCGCGCCGGTGGCCAGCCCGCCGTGACGAGCCCGCCGTAGACGGCGTCGGCCATCGCCAGCGCCGCCGGTCGCCGCCCGGGACCCTGCGCCAGGTGCGGCACGATGTTCGGGTGGGCGGCCAGGGCCGCCCGATAGGTGTGTCCCCACCGGCGCAGCGCCACCCGCCAGTCGACCGCGCCGAAGTACGACACGTCCACCCGGCCGGTGATGCTGTCCGCCACCGCGTCGAGGATCGCGTCCTTCGTGGCGAAGTGGTTGTAGAGCGACGGTCCCCGGACGCCGAGTTCGGCGGCGAGCCGGCGGGTGGAGAACCCGGCCAGCCCGTCGGCGTCGATCAGCGCCACGGCGGCCTCGACGATCCGCTCCCGGCTGAGCAGCGCCTGTCGTGGCCGGGGCATGGGCTTCCTCCTCGGGTGGGTGCTCCGTCCGGAACTCTGCCACACCGCAGGTCTGGACAGCCGAAAACTTGCAGCGCTAGTTTAAACGCAGAGACGTCACCAGCCCAACCGAAAGGACGGGTGAGCACATGGACTTCGGACTGTCCGACGAGGAACGGGCCATCCGCGACACCGCCCGCGACTTCATCGCCCGCGAGGTCATGCCGCTGGAACAGGAGCTGCTGCGCCGGGAACGGGCCCACCAGCCCGGCCTGGAACGCGCCGAGCTGCGCGAGTTGCAGCTCAAGGCGCGTGCCTTCGGCTTCTGGGGCCTGGCCACCCCGCAGCGGTACGGCGGCATGGAACTGCCCGCCGTCGTCCAGTCGCTGATCTGGACCGAGATCGGCCGTACGTTCGTGCCGTTCCGGTTCGGCGGCGAGGCCGACAACATCCTCTTCCACGCCACCGACGAGCAGCAGAAGGAGTTCCTGCTGCCCACCATCGAGGGGGAGCGGCTCTCCTGCTTCGCCATCACCGAACCGGGCGCCGGCTCGGACGCGGCCAACATCCGGTTCAGCGCCCGCCGCGACGGTGACGACTGGATCCTCAACGGCGAGAAGACCTTCATCACCGGCGGCAACGAGGCCGACTTCGCCATCGTCATCGCCGTCACCGATCCCGAGCGTGGCGCCCGCAACGGCGGGGCGACCGCGTTCCTGGTGGACCGGGCGATGGGCTGGCGGTCGGAGTTCATCCCGACGATGGGCGAGGGCGGGCCGGCGTCGCTGGTCTTCGACGACGTACGGGTGCCGCACCGCAACATCCTCGGCGAGATCGGCCAGGGCTTCGCCCTCGGCATGGAGTGGATCGGCAAGGGGCGGTACACCATCCCCTCGCACGCCGTCGGTATCGCCGAACGGGCGCTGCGGATGGCGATCGAGCACGCCAACACGCGCGAGACCTTCGGCAAGAAGATCGGCACCAACCAGGCCATCCAGTGGATGATCGCCGACTCGGAGACCGAGCTGGAGGCGGCCCGGTGGCTGATCCTGCGTGCCGCCTGGACGGTCGACGCGGGCCTGGACCCGCGACACGCCTCCTCGATGGCGAAGCTCTACGGCGCCGGCATGGTCAACCGGGTGGTGGACCGGGTGCTCCAGATCCACGGCGGCATGGGCTACACCCGGGAGCTGCCGATCGAACGCTGGTACCGGCAGGTGCGGCTCTATCGCATCTTCGAGGGCACCGACGAGATGCAGCGGCTGATCATCGCCCGCGACCTGCTGCGGGGGTACACGAAAATCGGCGGGCATCTGGCCGGGTAGTCGTCAGAATCGTCGTCATGTCCGCTCGCCACATCGCCATGATCGGCAGCACCGCGCCGAGTCACGTCTATCCCTCGCTGGCCCTGATCCGCGAACTCGTGGACCGGGGCCACCGCGTCACGTACGCGATCGGCGCACCGTTGACCGACCTGGTCGCGTCGACCGGCGCGGAGCCGCTCGCCCACCCGACGATCCTGCCGCTGGGCGACACGGCCTGGCCGGAGGACCCGGGTGCGGCGATGCGGATCTTCCTCGACGAGGCCGTGGCGGTGCTGCCCCGGCTGACCGCCCGCTACGACGAGGACCGGCCGGACCTCGTGCTGTACGACATCGGCGGGCTGGCGGGACCGCTGCTCGGCACCAGGTACGGCGTACCGGCCGTGCAACTGTCGCCCGCGATGGTCGCCTGGGACGGCTACGACGAGGACATGGCGGAGTTCTTCACCGCCCTGCGTGCCTCGGAGTCCGGGCGCGACTACTACGCCACGCTGGACCGGTGGCTTGCCGAGAACGGCGTCCACCAGGACGGGCACGTGTTCCTGAGCCGTCCGCCGCACGTCCTCGCCCTGATCCCCGAGGCGATGCAGCCGCACGCCGACCGGGTGTCGCGCCAGCGCGTACGGTTCGTCGGCCCGTGCCTCGACCCCGCCCGGCTCGACGAACCGGGCTGGACGCCACCGGCCGACGGACTGCCGGTGCTGCTGGTCTCCTTCGGCACCGCGTACAACGACCAGATGCCGGTCTACCGCGCGTGCCTGAGCGGGTTCGCCGACTCCCGCTGGCACGTGGTGCTCGCGGTCGGCGACAAGGTGGACCCGGCCGAGCTGGGTCCACAGCCGGCCAACGTCGAGGTGCACCGCCGGGTGCCGCAGGTGATGGTGCTGGGGCACGCCTCGGCGTTCGTCACCCACGCCGGGATGGGCGGCTGCACCGAGGCGCTCTGGTGCGGCGTACCCACGGTGGCGATCCCACAGGCGGTGGACCAGTTCGCCAACGCCGACCGGCTGGTGGCGGCCGGGGTCGGCCGGCTGCTGCCGGCGGACGAGGTCACCGCGCAGACCCTGCGGACGGCCGTCGACGCGGTCGCCGACGACCCGGAGCTGCGGCGACGGCTGGACACGCTCCGGTCCGAGGTGCGGGCGAACGGCGGGGTACGGCACGCGGCGGAGGCGGTGGAGAGCTTCCTGGCCGACCGCTGACACCGTCGTGGCGGTGCGCGGGTGATCGTGGCGGTGCGCGGGTGATCCGGCGTCAGCGTGGCGGTGTGGCTGTTGCCGGGTCGGCGTGTCGGACAGCCACACTGCCACGATGATCGGGGCGGGCGTGGGTGCCGGCTCGTTGTGCATGACGGGGATGGGAGTCTCATGGCGGACGTCAGGCTTCGACCGATGCGGGGTGGGGACGCCGAGCGGGTGTTGGCGATCTATCAGGCCGGGTTGGACGGCGGGCAGGCCAGTTTCGAGACCGTCGCGCCGACCTGGGCCGCCTTCGACGCCGGTCGGCTGCCGGCGCACCGGCTGGTCGCGGTGGACGCCGACGGCGTGCTGCTCGGCTGGATCGCGGTGTCGCCGACCTCGACCCGGGCGGTGTACGCCGGGGTGGTGGAGCACTCCGTCTACGTGGATCCGGCAGCCCAGGGGCGTGGCGTGGCCCGGCTGCTGCTGGACGGGTTGATCGCCTCGACCGAGGCGGCCGGTGTCTGGACCATCCAGTCCGGCGTCTTCCCGGAGAACGTCGCCAGTCTGGCGCTGCACCGGCGGGCCGGCTTCCGCGTCGTCGGCACCCGGGAACGGGTGGGCCGGCACCACGGCCGCTGGCGCGACGTCGTCCTCCTGGAACGCCGCAGCCCGGTCGTGATGTAAGGAGGGGTCCCCTGCTATGCACCAGGCGTTAGCAGGGGACCCCTCCTTTCACTCCTACGGGTACTGGCGCAGGTAGACGGGTGCGCCGACCCGGTCCATGTCGGCGGCCTCGCCCACCCCGTTGACCACGTGGTCGATGGTGCCGGCGCTCAGGTTCACCGTCATGATGTGGTGCAGCCGGACACCGGGCCGCACCGGCACCTCGAATCCGTTCTCGGTACGGATCGACGGGTTGTTCTGGTTGAACACGTACACGCCGCCGCCGTACAGGGTGTGGTGCCGCACCCGGTCGGCGACCTTGTAACCGGCCCACCCGTTGACCGTGCCGTTCATCCAGTCCGCCTGCGTGGGCGGGTCGTACGGCAGCTCGTTCTGGTAGAGGACCGTGGTGCCGTGCTCGCCGTTCCAGACGGTGTTGTACCGCTGGAAGTGCTCCACGAACAGGCCGGTGGCGGTGACGTGGTCGCCGTTGATGACCGCGCCGTACCGTCCGGTGTTGGTCCGCCAGCGGTCGGTGTCGCCGTTGACCCCCTCGGTGAAGCCCTCCACACCGTGGTCGCCGCGCCACACCCAGGTGTGGTCGATCAGGACATGGTCGCTGTTGACCTCCAGCGCGGTGTCGGTCTTGCCGATGTGCGGTCCGCCGATCCGGAAGTACACGTCGGAGAGCGTCGTCGGGTTCTTCGGCGTGCTGTGGTCGCGGCCGTGCTTGCGGCCGACCCGCAGCAGCACCGGCGACTCGGTGAGGCCGGCGTCGATGGTGACTCCGGCGACCACCACGCCGGGCACCCCGGCGACGTCGAGCGGTACGGCTCCCTTGACGGCGGTGAGCGTGGCGTGTCCGATGCCGAGCACGACGGTGTCGGGCCGGCGTACCTCGATGCTGCGGGCCACGTCGTACACGCCCGGGGTGAGCAGCAGGTGCCTGCCTCGGGCGAGCTGCGAGTTGATCGTCTGCACCGAGTCGGACGGCTTGGCGACGAAGAAGTCACCGATCGGGATGGTGCGTCCCGGCGTCAGCCCGTTCGCCCAGGTGACACCCCGGGTGTCCCGGCGGGCGGCGGGCACCCGGACCTGGTACTTGCCCTTGGCGTCGACGAACAGGTACGGCTTCTCCCGGCTGACCGGTGTGGTGTCCAGGGTGGTGTACGGCGGGTCGGGGAACCCGTCGTCGTCGGGGGCGCCCACCACTCCGGCGAAGACCTGGTTCCACACCCCGTTGGACCAGCTCTCGACCTCGCTGTTGCGGGTCAGCCACTGCTGCTGGGAGCCGTTGGTGGTGGCCGGCAGCCGGGAGTCGGCGATGAAGCCGCCGCTGGCGTACTGCGGCCCGTTGGTGCAGTAGTCCATCAGCGAGAGCCCGCCGCCGCTGATGTCCAGTCGGCGCATCGACACCGCCTGGGAGACCGCCCAGAAGTTGGCCGAGGCACGGCAGTCGTCCTGACCGGTGGCGTTGACGCGCAGCGACAGGTTGGACAGCGTGCGCCAGAAGTTGACCAGCGCGATGCAGTTGCCGGTGCCCCCCTCGGTCAGGCACCGGTTGTACGCCTCGATCTTGCCGTTGATGACCACGTCGGTGGGGGAGGCGCCGAGCCCGGAGATCTCGGTGTAGTAGCCGACCTTGATCTGGAGCGGCTGCGCGGCCGTGCCGTAGCTGCCCGGCCGGAACAGGTACGCGTGCCGGGTGGTGCCCATCTCGTTGTCGACCTGCGCGGCGTGGGCCGCGTCGAGGGTGGCCTGGATCCGGCTGACCGGCATGCTCGGGTCGAAGATCGTGACGTTCGGCCCGAAGTTCGGGGTGACCGGGCGGGGCGGTCCCGCGCCGGCCGGGGTGGTGGTGGAGACGGCGGCGGTGGTCAGCACGAGGCCGAAGGCCAGCGCGCGACCGAGCCGCCGGCGGTGTGGTCGAGTCGGCATGCGTTCGTCCTTCCCGTCGGGACGGCGTGATCTCCGGCCCGACGACGCGGTGGACCCCGTTGCGTGAGAGCGCTCTCCCACTGGGGCGGACTTGTATCACGGTGTGAAGAAATCGGGGTCGAGATGTTTCTACCCCGTAACCGCGCCACGCGCCATGGTCGGGACGCATCGATTTCCGTGGGGGTCCACCACGTGGGCCCGGCAGAGAGCCGACGGCGCCGTCCCGGCCGGATCACGACACCCGGCCGGGACGGCACGCCTCACCGGGTGGCGGGCGTCGCGGTCCGGCC
>NZ_SISL01000730.1:0-1863 GCF_004307965.1 Verrucosispora sp. SN26_14.1
GTGCCGAGGTGCGGGGCGGCGGCGGTGCCGCAGGTGTGGTGCGCGGGGGTGGTGCCGGCCGGTTCGGTGCCACCGCAGGCCGGGGCGCGTTGTCGGCGCTACGGTTGAAGGAGAACGACCAGCCTTCGAAGCTGCCCGCCGGTGGCTTGCGGTTGAGGACCCCCCGGTCGCTGTACGCCCACGAACCCCCGTCCGGCGCGTGCCAGTACGACCAGTAGGCGCTGGCCGGCGGGGTATCGACGCACTTCTCCGTGGCGGTCGAGGGTTTGCCCTCGATGCGGCAGATGAAGCCCTCGCCCCAGCGCAGGGTGCCGGCGATCTGGAACCCGGCGTTCTTCAACGCCGCCAGACCGGTGGCCTGGTCGCCCGGGGCGCAGCGGACCACCACCCCACCGCCGAGTTCCTTGAAGTCGACGACCACGGTCACCCCGTTGGCGTCGGGACAGTGGCCGGCACGGCCGGCGGCCTGTGCCGGAACCGCCCCGACGGCCGTGCTCGCGCCGGCCACCGCGAGCACCAGTGCCGCGCGGATCGCACGGCGGCTCATGTGGCCCGCCGGCGGCCCAGCACCAGCAGCACCGCTCCCCCGCCGACGAGCAGCAGCGCGGTGAGCACGTACGCGCCGATGGCCACGCCGGTCGTCGGCAGGCGCCCCGGGCCGCCCGCGACAGGGCTGGTGCTCACGGTCGGTGTGGCGACCGGCGTGGACGACGTGTCACTCGGGGACAGACTCGGCGTCGCGCTGGCGGTGGGCGGGGCGGTCGGTGGCGGTGGCGAACTCGGCGTCGGTGACGCGGTCGGCGTCGGTGAGCCGGTGGGCGTGGGCGACGCGCTGGCCGACGGGGTGGGGCCGCCGGTGGGCGGCGGGTCGAGACCGATCCGCCCGAGCGGCACCTGGGCCAGGCCGAGCAGCGCCTGGGCGGTGGCCCGACGCCACTGGTCCCGGAGGTTGTCGGTGATTCCCGCGCCGACCGCCTCGGTCAACGCGTCGGTGTTGTAGGCGATGGCACCGGCCTCGGCCGCGGCGGCACCGCCGTTGCCCGTGGTGAGCTGGAGTGCCGCCAACGCCTCGGCGGCCCGCTTCGCTTCGCTGTCCCGCCCCGCCGCGGCCAGGGCCTGCCCGGCGAGGCCGGTGCTGTTGGAGTTCGCGCCGCTGGTCGGCCCCGACCCGCCGAACGACCCGTCGGCGCGTTGCTGTGCCGCCAGCCACTGGGCACCGCGCTGGGCGGCGTCGTCCGCGCCGTCGGCCCCGCTGGCCAGCAGCGCCTGGACGGCCATCGCGGTGGAGTCGACGTCGAGCGTGGCGTTGCCCTGTGCGTCGCAACTCGGCGACGGTGCGCCGTCCGCGTCGGGATAGAGCCGGAAGCCGCCGGCCACGCACTGCTGCCGGACCAGGAAGTCGGCCGTCTCCTGCGGTGCGCCACCGCTGCGGGCCAGCCCGAGGAGGGCGAAGCTCTGGTCGAAGGTGTTGGACGGGTCCTGGCCGGACGCCTCGGTGGTGCGGCTGGTGATCCGGCCGTGCTGGTGGCCGGTGTCCGCGCCGGAGACTAGTGACAGGGTCTCCGCCCGCAGGTCCCAGCCGCCGAAGTCGGTCGGGTCACCACCGGCGGCGGAGGCGGCGTAGAGCAGCTTGGCGGTGGCCCCGCCGTCGGTGAAGCCCTCGATGCCCCAGTCGTCGTAGCTGTTGTAGGAGCGCACGTTCGCGGCGATCTGTGCGGTCGCCGCCTGCCGGGTCGACGCGTCGACGCCGGTGGCCGCGAGGGCGAGCACGCCGTCGATGGTGAGGCCCCAGTCGGCACCGCCGAACGGGCCGGGCAGGACTCCGTCGGCGTACTCGCCGGCGAGCCAGCGCGCGGCGTCGCC
>NZ_SISL01000731.1:0-1852 GCF_004307965.1 Verrucosispora sp. SN26_14.1
CAGCGCCCCCGGGCGCAGCTCGCGTACCCGACCGGCGTCGGCCAGCGCGGCCAGGCCGACGCCGCCGAGGAACAGTTCGCCGAGGCACCGGACGTCGCAGGCGAGGTCCGCCGGATCGTCGGTACGCGTGCAGTCCGCCTTCTCCGGCCCGCCGTGCAGCCGCCAGCGGCCGGTGTTCTCGGGCAGCAGGTCGTCGTCCACCTCGATGACCACGTCGACGTCGGTGGCGTAGCGCCGCGCGGAGAGCGCGGCCGGCACGTCCACCACCCGTACCCAGAGCGCGTCGCTCATCTGGGCGACGAGCATGCGCGGTTCGTTCACCATCCGCAGCAGCGGCTCGTCCACCGCCGCCCGCCGGGACACGACCTGCCGGGTCAGGTCGATCGAGAGCAGCATGCGCCAGATCGCCCGGTACGCCTCCGGGGTGGCCGCCACCACCTCGTCGACGGTGGTCACGCCCTTCGGGCCGGCGTTGTTCCACTCGCCCTTGGTGCGGAACAGCCCGTAGCCGTCGACGCCGTCCGGGCCCTCGTGCAGCACCACCCGCAGCTCGGTGGCGCCGTCGCGCTGCGACTTCGGGTCCATCAGCACGTACCGCCACCAGCGTTCGTCCCGCGACGACCAGCCGGGCCGGTCGCCGCGCACCCGGTCGTAGACCGTCGCCAGGTCGGCCTGCCGGTCGGCGGGCCGCTCCAGGCGGAGCCGGCCCTCGTCCGGCGTCGGTGCCGGCAGGCGCAGCTCGGTCGTCTCGCCGTTGATCATCAACCGTTGGGCGGCCAGCCCGTACCCGAACCGGGGGTAGATCCGGCCCTCGCTGGCCCAGAGCACCGCGACCGGCTCCCGCCCGGCGTCGTGGATCTCCCGGAGCTGCCGGCGCATCATCGCGCTGAGCAGGCCCTGCCGCCGGTGGGTCGGCGCGACCCCGACCAGCGTGACGTGCGCGGCCGGCATCGCGCCGCCGGGCACACCCAGTTCCCGGGTGTACGCGGCGGCGCTGGCCACCAACTCCGACCCGTCGCGTACCACCAGGGCGCGTTCCGGCTCGAAGATCGCCCGTTCGGTCTCGTGGGCCTCGGAGTCGACCTCGTGGTGGAAGAGCACGCCGAGGAAACGGCCGATGTCGTCGTAGTCCTCGGGGCGGCCGGCGCTGATGGTGGGAGCGAAGGTGTTCACCGCTCGTGTCTAGCTGATCGACGCGGGTCGGGCGACCGATTTGCGCGCTCGTTACTCTCGAAGTCTCCAGCGGTGGCCGGTGGCCGCCGCCGGTCCAGGGGGAGGGAACGACGACATGGCCGACCAGACGCAGCCGTGGGCGGAGCGCACCGTCGAGGTGCCGCCGCAGTCCGATGCGGGCATTCCGGCCCAGCGTGACCCGTACCGGCGGGGTGTGGCCTCGGTCGGTGCCGTGTGCGCCGATCTCGACGAGTCGGGCGCGCAGCAGCCGGTGGACCGGGGGCACCCGGGGGTTCGTGCCGACCAGCTCCGGCGTCGACGGTTCGCTGCGGCGGACCGCGGCGAGCAGCGCCTGCCATCGGGACCGGGGCTGGGCGGGCTGCTCTACGCCGGCGCTGGTGAAGACGTCGACCAGCACCTGGCAGAGGCAGAGCGGATCGTGCCGGTGTTCGTTCGCCCACGACCAGTGCCGACGGTTGATCACCGGGTCGAGGGCGGCGCGTACCCGGACGGCGTCGGTGGCGGTGAGCCGGACCAGCCCGTCCAGGATCCGGTCCAGCGACGCGCCGTCGTACTGGGTGCCGAGCAGCGCGGCGACCTCCTCGGCCAGCTCGTCGACGTCGGTTATCGGCTCGGGCGTCGGGGCGGGCGGCGTCGGGGCGGGCAGGTCGTCGCCGCG
>NZ_SISL01000732.1:0-1839 GCF_004307965.1 Verrucosispora sp. SN26_14.1
AGCGGATCCGCACCGCCCTGGCCGCCGCACCGCAGACCCCGGCCGGGGCCGTCGACGCGGTCCTCGCTCTCGACGAGGTCGTTCCGCCCGAGGTGGCCGCCGACGCCCAGGTCCGCGCCGACGTCACCGCCTGGCTGACCGACCTGCACCGCCACGGCGTCCCCGCGACCCTGGCCGGTGCCGGATGAGTGAAAGGAAGGGCACCTTCCTAACGCCTCAGGTAGAGCAGGGGTCCCCTGCTAACACCCCGACAGCCGCAACGCCCGCGACGGCCGTGCCACGGGTCGCGCTGGTCGGGGCGAACGGGCACGGGCGCTGGCACCGTCGGGTGCTCGGTCCACTGCACGACGCCGGCCGGCTGCGACTGGTCGCGCTGGTGGACACGCGACCGCTGGACGACGAGCCCGCCGCACCGGTACCCCCCGGCGCCCGGGTCTTCACCGACCACCGCGCCATGCTCTCGGCCGTCGGGCCGGACGTGGTGGTGATCTGCACCCCGCCCCACACCCACCTGCCGATCGCCCGGGACGCGCTGGCCGCCGGTGCCGACCTGCTGTTGGAGAAACCGCCGGTGCTCTGCACCGCCGAGCACGAGGAGTTGGCCGGGGCGCTGGTCAGCACCGGCCGGGTGGCGCAGGTCGGTTTCCAGGCGCTCGGGTCGGCCGCGCTCACCGCGCTGACCGACGCGGTGAGTGCCGGCCGACTGGGTACGGTCACCGGCATCGCCACGGTCGCCGCCTGGCAGCGTCCGGACGCGTACTACGCCCGCTCGCCATGGGCCGGTCGCCGGAGCCTGGACGGGCGACCGGTGCTCGACGGCGCGCTGGCCAATCCGCTGGCGCACGCGGTGATGCAGTGCCTGGCGGTGGCCGAGGCGGTCACCGGTGAGCCGGCGGAGATCGTGGCCGTCGAGGTGGAGCGCTACCGGGTCCGGCCGATCGAGGTCGACGACACCGCCGTGCTGCGGGTACGCCTGCGGCACGGCCCGCCGATCGTGGCCGCGGTGACGCTGGCCGGTGAGGATTTCGTGCCCGGCGAGGTGATCGTCACCGGTGACGCCGGACGGGCCGTGCTGGAGTACCCGACGGACCGGCTGCTGCTGCCCGGCCAGGATCGGGCGCGCGAGGTGCCCGGCCGGCGGGGGCTGTTGGAGAACCTGCTCGACCACCGGGCCGATCCCCGGGTGCCGTTGATCGCGCCGCTGGCCCGGACCGCCCCGTTCACCGCGGTGCTGACCGCGTTGCAGGCGGCACCCGAGCCGACGCTGCTCGGCGACGATCTCGTCGAGGCGGTCGGCGACGGGCCGCAGCGGGTGCTACGGATACCGGGCGTCAACGACGTGCTGCGCCGGGCCGCCGAGAGCGGCGTACTGCCGACCGAGCTGGGCGTGCCGTGGTCGGTCGCTCCGTGGCGGACCGATCCGACCGGAGGAAAATAGGGGGACACCGCAACGCCACTGCAACATCGCCGGTCCGATCAGGACTGAGGACCCCGCGATGACCAGCGGTATCCCGACCGGGGCAGGTCGGGACGATGCCGGCCGAAAGCATTTTCTGCAACAAAACTGCACATCATTAATATTGACCACAATAAAAACACAACCGTAACCTTCGTCACATAGAGAAACAACGACGAGGGAACGGGACGAGCTGATGCACAGAATTGCCGCCGGTGCGGCATTGATCATTCTCACCCTGACCGCCGCACCCACCCCGGCGACGGCGCACCCCGGCCCGACGGGCGGCCCGGACACCCTGTCCGTGCTGGCCCGCCAGATCGGCCGACAGGCGCTGCCGACGAACGACGGCTGGGCGGCGGCCGGGCCGGGCACCACCGGCG
>NZ_SISL01000733.1:0-1832 GCF_004307965.1 Verrucosispora sp. SN26_14.1
GTCGACGTCACGGCGTGGCGGTCGGCGGGGGCGGCGGCGCGACCGGCCCGGATCCACCACCGGCTGACGGCGGGCCGACGGGGTCGGGCGCGACCGTGCCGGTGGGGAGCCGGGAGCGGCCGTGCCCGACCACCGACAGCTCGACGACCCGCCGTGACCAGGGCCGTACCCGCAGGGTCACCATGTCACCGTCGTGGCAGCGGCTCGCCCACTCGCTGGGCAGCCCCCACGCGGTGGTGCGGTCGGCGGTGCCGTCGTCCACGGCCAGGTAGTGCAGCCAGGGCCGGGCCGGGCGGTTCTCGCCCTGAGTGGTGCTGCGCCACACCTCGACCCAGAGCACCTCACCGGTGACGGTGCGCTCGGTGACCAGGTCCACCAGGGTGCGGACCAGGGTGTGGATCCCGGACAGCAGCACCAGGACCGTCAGCACGACGACGCCGTTGCGCACGAGGTCGAAGATCCGTGCGGCCTGGTTCACCGTCGACGGGGTGAGGGTGAACGTCGGCCCGACGACGGTGAGCAGGTAACCGCCGACGGCGACGCCGGTCGCGCCGCCGGCCAGCAGGCGCGGCACCGAGCGGCCGTAGCGGAGCAACAGCCGGGGATAGCGGACGCGGACCCGGCGCCACGTGCCGCCGTACGACGACCAGACCGACGTGCGGTCGCCGAGGCCGAGGTCGAGCACCGCGCTGGCCAGGTGGGTGGCGCCGACGGCAGCCCCGTAACCCAGGTAGCGGTCCCAGATCGCGACCGCGGCCGGGGGCAGCTCGTCGAACTGCTCGTGCCCGCGCAGCCAGGCCCGGACACCGAGCCACCGTGCCGCGGTCTGGCGGCCGAGCACCGTGTCGCGTTCGCCGGGCGACGCCCCGGCGAGCGTGGAGAGCAGGACGAAGACCGCGATCCCGGCGATGAACGGGTAGTTGCCCGACGTCGGATGCCAGCTCGCGTGGTGCAGCGCGGCCAGGCCGACCACCACGGCGGCGACCAGCGCCGTGCCGACCAGCAGAGCGGTCACGCGCGGGCCGAAGCGCCGCCGGGACAGCCCGGCGGCACGGGCGTCGGCGACCACCTGCCCGCGCAGCCGCTTGTTCCACGCCCGGGCCCGGGCCTCGTCGCGGAAGGTCAGCGCGGTCAGTGGCAGGACGCCGTCCACCGCGAGCCCCCGCACCCGGTCGAGCACCAGTCGCTCGTACGGACGCAGCCCGGCCTCGTCGGGCGGAGCCGCCGGCAGGTGCACCGTGCTCTGCATCGGGTCGGCACCGGGTTGGCGTACCTCGAAGAAGCCCCGGGCGGCGAGGTCGAGCAGGGTCGCCTCGGCGGCGTCCTCGGTCAGCGACCAGCGGTTGACCAGCAGGTTGACCACGGCGGGCGGTTCGGCGCCGAGTTCCGGGGTGGCCGGCGCGGGCGACACGGCGGCGGGCCGGGTGACCCACCGAAGCACACCGTAGAGCAGCAGCCAGCCGGCGAGGGCGCCCAGCCCCACCGTCAGGTCGAGCAGGAGACGACCGTCCATCACGCGCCCGGGCCCGGGAAGCGGACTCCGACGGTGCCGCGCTCGCCCGTCCCGGCCTCGAAGTAGTCCCGCGTCCGGAAGCCGGCCACGCGGGCGACCAGGTTGGTGGGGACGGACTCGACGGTGGTGTTGTACGTCTGCACCGCGCTGTTGTAGAACTGCCGGGCGTAGGCGATCCGGTCCTCGGTGCGGGACAGTTCGGCCTGCAACGCCGCGAAGTTCCGGTCGGCCCGCAGGTCCGGGTACGCCTCGGCGAGCGCGAGCAGTCGGCCGACCGCCTCGGTCAGCACGGTCTCGGCACCGGCCCGGCCCGCCAGGC
>NZ_SISL01000734.1:0-1830 GCF_004307965.1 Verrucosispora sp. SN26_14.1
GTACGCCGCCGCCGGGGCGGCGCCGGCCGCCGGCCGCCACGGCGAGATCAGCACCACCGCGTCGACCTGACCGCCGGCCTCGATCAGCGACCGCGCCACCTCCAGCGTGGACGTGGCACCGAGGCCGTACCCGACCAGCCGTACCGCCGGGTGTCCGGCCGCGGTGACCAGGCGGGCCTGCGCGGCGGCGACCCGGAGCAGGTCGTCGGCCGCGCCCGGGGCCAACCCGAGCACCGGACCGGTCGCCGCCAGGTGCGGCACCAGCCCCGCGTACGCGTCGACACCCTCGCCGCCGGGCACCAGCACCCAGGGCACCCCGTCGGTGCCCTCGTGCAGCGGGGACAGCCCGTCCCCGCCCGACGTGGCCGGCACCGACGGCGACGCGGTGACCGGGGTGGCCGACTCCGCCTCGACGTGCCCGGCGAGGGCGGCCACCGTGGGCTGCTCCAGCACCTGCCGCAGCAGCTGGTCGAAGAAGAGGCCGGCGGCCTGCGGGATCTCCTCCAGGATCCGGCCGGTGATCTGGGCCGCGACCAGGGAGTCCCCGCCGAGTTCGAACAGGTTCTCGTCCCGGCCGACCCGGGGCAGCCGCAGCGCCTCGGCCCAGACCGCCGCGATCCGACGTTCCAGGTCGCTGTCCAGGGCACCGGACGACCCGGCGGCGGTCGCCGTGCCCCGCCGGGGCAGTCGACGGCGCAGTACCGCCCGGTCGACCTTGCCGTTGGCGTTGAGCGGCAGGGCGTCGACGACCTGGACCACCGACGGCACCATGTACTGCGGCAGCCGACCGGCCAGGTGCTCGGTCAGGTCGTCGCGGGAGATCCGCACCCGGTCGGTCTTGAACCGGGCGGCCAGCACGCACATGCCCAGCTCGGCGATGAAGCCGTCCGGCTCGGGCAGGCACAGCGGCTGCGCCGCGCCCGCCGCGCCCAGCACCTCCAGCCAGGACCGCCGGTCGAGGAACACCTGCTCGGTGCCCCGACGCAGGTCGGTGAAGTCGGCGGTCGCCTCGTCCACACGGACCAGCAGTTCCAGCGAGGTCATGATCTGGTGGTGGTCGCGGGTCATCTCGCAGGCGACCAGCCAGCCCTGCGGGGCGAGCACCTCGCGCAGCCGGTCCAGCGCCCGGCCGACGTCGGCGCTGGCGTGCAGCACGTCGCCGGCCACGACCACGTCGAACGAGTTCGGGGAGAGGCCCTGCCCGGCCAGGTCCCGGTCGATGTCGACCGCTTCCAGGCGCAGGCCGGGCCGGTCGCCGAACCGGGTCCGCAGTTCGCCCAGGAAGAACGGGGACAGGTCGGTGGCCAGGTAGTCCACCTCGTACCCGTCCAGCGTGGCGAGCACGGCGGCGGTGGTGCCGCCGGCCCCGGCGCCGACCTCCAGCACCCGCAGCGCCCCGGGCTCGATCCGCTGCTCGGTGATCCGCCGCACCAGGGCCGCCGCCGCCTCGTTGGCCCACCGGTTGAACAGCGTGCGTTCGTAGAGGCCCTGCGAGACGTCCACCCGGCCCTGCGGGAACAGCAGCGCCAGCGGGTCGTCCTCGCCGCGCAGCAGGGCGGGCAGTTGCGCGGTGCTGGCCCGGAAGTAGTCCAGCAGTTCCCGGTCCTCGGCGTCGGCGAGCTGCTCCACCTCCCGCCATCCGGCGTCGGTGTCCGCCGCCGCGCCCGCCGGCGTCAGTCCGTACCGGCCGTCGGTGTCCCGGTCGAGCAGACCGGAGTCGGTGAGCGCGCGCAGCCAGCGCCGGACCAGCCGGTGGTGGCGGGGCGCGACGTGCGCGGTGTCCAGCAGGTCCGCCAGCGGGTGCCGGCTGCCGGCGGCGAACAGCCCGGC
>NZ_SISL01000735.1:0-1826 GCF_004307965.1 Verrucosispora sp. SN26_14.1
GAGCAGCGCCGCCACCACACGTCGAGCCATGCGTCGACCCTACCGCCGGGCGGCGGACCGCTCAGGGCGCGCCGCCCACCGCCGCGACACCCTCCAGGTAGCCCCGGGCGCGTTCGGTCTTCGGGTACCGGCCGACCAGCGCCCAGAACTGCGCGTTGTGGCTGTGCACGATGAGGTGGACGAGTTCGTGCAGCAACACGTAGTCGATCACCCACTCCGGCATCTCCTGGAGCCGGTGGGAGAGCCGGATCGAGCGGTCCGCCGGGGTGCAGGAGCCCCAGCGGCCGTTCTGGTTGCTCACCCACCGGACGCTGGCCGGCACCGCCTGGTCGCCGTACTCGGTCAGGTACAGCTTGATCAGCCGGCCGGACCGCTCCACCAGTTCGGCGTCGGAACGGGTGAGGCGCCCCTCGCGGGCGGCGAGCCGGGCGAGCATCCGGTCGACCCACTCGCTCTCCTCGGCCCGGGAGAACTGGTCGGGGATGAGGACGACGACCCGCTCACCGTCTCGGTAGGCGGACACCGTACGTCGCCGACGCTGGCTGCGCCGTACCTCGACGACAGGCTTCCGCGCCCCCGCCATCAGTGGACCGCGCAGCCTCGGTTTGCTGTCACGTTGGCAAGCTAATGCGTTGTGACCAGGGGTCCGCAAGGGTCAACCCCCCGACACGCGCCCGGAAAATGGGGATTGGTCGCCAGGAGTCCCGAAAAAATTCTTGCCGGAGCATCGCGCGGCGTCACGATCACCCTTCGTGACGGCCGGTGAGGTGTCACAGCACCGACCCGCACCACGGTAAGTGATCATCACTCGACCCCGCCAGCGGGGTCCCAATCTCCGGCCGCACCGCCCGACCAGCGGATTTAGCGGCCTCCAGTCGGCGTGTCCCCGCCAAAAGGACTGATCTGGCGCAATTCGGCGTGCACACTCTCGACGTCGCCTTGCTCACAGTGGCAACGCGCAACTGACATGGAACCACCCGCACCTGGGTAGGGTCCGCCAACCGGTGGTCATGTGGATGACCACGGAGAAGACCCGATGTCGGACGTCGTAGGCGACCGCGCCGGGAGAACCGCCGGACCGGCATCGACCCGGCGGACGAGACGAGGAGGCACACCGTGGCCGACCAGGCCCAGACCTACAACGGTTACTGCGTCAAGTGCAAGGAGAAGCGGGATTTCGAAGGCCGCGTCGAGGTTTCGAAGACCGGCATGAACATGGCCAAGGGCAAGTGTCCGGTGTGTGGCACAACAGTGAACCGCATCCTGGGCAAGGCGAAGGTCTGACGTACGCGTCCGCGCGAGGGGGTGGCCGTCGGCCACCCCCTCGCGGCGTTTCCGCTCACTGTCGGGCCACCGACAGGGTTACCGACGAGTTGTGGAAAACTCGCCAAATCCTGTGGACAGCCCTGGATCTGCGGGTGGCCACCTGTGGACAACGATCGACGGACAGCAGGGAATCGGTCACTGTTCGTACCCATGCCGCCGATCACGGACCACCCGCCGTCGCCCCGACCCACCCTGCTGCCCGGCCTCAGCCGACTCTGGCGCGACCGGCACACCCTCCAGCTCGGGCTGGCACCGGAGCGTGCCGTCCTGGTCGAGTTCGCCGACCCCGGGGCGGTCCGGCTCCTCGACCTGCTCGACGGCACCCGCAGCGAACGGCAGGTGCTGACCGGTACGGGCGGCCGTCCGGAACACGCCCGCGCCCTGCTCGACGCGCTGCGTGAGGCCGGCCTGGTGGTGCCGGCACACACGCTGGTGCCCCGGGATCTCGCCGAGCCCCGCCGGAGCCGACTCGCCGCGGAGGCCGGCGCGCTGGCCCTGGC
>NZ_SISL01000736.1:0-1808 GCF_004307965.1 Verrucosispora sp. SN26_14.1
GCTGCGCCAGGTGCGCGCGGTGCCGGTGCCGCTGGCGGAGCTGGCCACGGCGCCGCCGGCTCCGAACTGACCGGCGGCGGCGCGGCACCCTCCGGGTAGCCGACCGGCGACGCCACGGTCCCGCCCGGGTGGTCGAGCGGCGGCCGTGCGGTGCCGTCCGGGTAGCCGGTCGGCGGGACGAACCAGGCCGGGTCGGGCTCCGGCTCGGGGCGCAGCGACGGCCACCGGGACCAGCCGGCCAGCAGGGTGTACGCCACCGCGGCCCCGAACGCCGGCAGCAGCAGATTGCCGTGCGGCACCGGCAGCACCCCGAGCACCATCTCGATGCCGCCGGCCCGCAGGTCGGCGGGTTTGGCCAGCCGGGTGCCGTCCGGCGCGCTGTCCAGCAGTCGCTCGTAGCCGCTCAGCCCGATGCGCCGCCCCACCTGCCAGGCGACCAGGGCGGCGGCGAGGCCACCGGCCACCACGACGACCAGGCCGACGGGTCCCCGGTAGCGCCGCAGCACCAGCCAGACGACGAGCGCGGCGAGCACCCCGAAACCGAGACCGAGCAGGCTGAACCAGCCGTCGGCGGCGATCGGCTGCTCCGGCTGCGCCTGGCCGTAGACGGCCTGGGTGGGACCGCTCTTGATCACCGGGGTGGCCGGGGCGAGCACCGCCCAGAGCAGCCCCAGCGGGATACCCAGCAGGCCCATGACGAGCACCGTCAGGGCGCCGACCCGCAGCGTACGGGCAGGATGGCGCGGCGGTCCGGTCGGCGGCTGCGGGACGACCGGCGGTGCCGGTGCGGGCGGTTCGGCGGCGGGGGTCTCCGGGCTCACCCGATGATCCTCGCAGTTGCCGCCGGACGCCGTGCACAGTGTCGCCACTCCGCCACGACCGTCGGTGGTGAGCTGCCCGGACGCGTCAACGGCCGAAGGGCTCCAGCATCGCCGCCGCCGCCCGCAGCCACGCCTGCCGGGTCTCGCCCTGGAGTTGGTGGTACTCGATCGAGGAGCCGGTCTCCAGCGCCGGGTCGTACGGCACCACGGTCACCGCCCGGGTCCGGGTCGCGAAGTGCCGCTCCAGGTCGCCCTGCAACGGCAGCCGGCCCGGCGTCGGGCAGGAGATCAGCGTGACCGCGTTGTCGGCCAGCTCCCCCATCCCCTCCTCGTGCAGCAGGTCGAGCATCCAGTCGGCGCTGAACGCGGCGTCCTCGCGCGGCACGGTGGTGACCACGAGCTGGTCGGCGGCCTGCATGACGGTGCGCCAGTTCGGACTCTCCACGTTGTTGCCGGTGTCCACGCAGATCACGTCATGGGTGCGACGCAGCAGTTCGAGCACCCGCTTGACGGTGAACTGGTCCAGTCGTTGGGCGAACCGGGGGCTCTCCTCGCCGGCCAGGACGTCGTACGAGCCGTCGGAGGCGTGCCGCAGGTAGTCGTCGAGGATCTCCAGCAGCTCCGGGCCCTCGCGGATCTCGATCTGCACCAGGTCGGAGACCAGATGCCGGATCGTCCGGGCGTGCCGGGCGCTGCCGGCGCGCAGCCCGAGGGTGCCCCGCAACTCGTTGTCGTCCCAGGCCAGCACACCCCGCCCGCGTACGCTGCCGACGGTGGCCGCGGCCAGTACTGTCGCGGTGGTCTTGTGCACGCCGCCCTTGGGGTTGGCGAAGGCGACCACCCGGGGGGTGCCCAGGTCCCGCCGGAGCACGGCGGCGGCCCGTTCCAGGTCACCGCCGGAGTTCTGCGCCCGCCACTCGAAACGTCCCGGACGACCGCCGACCGCCTGCGGGGGCGGGCCGGGCGGTGCCGTCGGCCTGTCGCTTA
>NZ_SISL01000737.1:0-1746 GCF_004307965.1 Verrucosispora sp. SN26_14.1
CGTCGGCGGCGAGTTCCAGCGCGACCACGGCGTCGGCGGTGGGCCGGCGGGTCGGCGGGACCCGTTTGGCGCGGTGCACCTCGGCGATCGGTACGCGCAGCCGACCCTGCCGGGTGGTCATCGTGAGGTGGGTCTCGGTCAGCTCGACCAGCTCGCCGAGGGCGTCGGTGAACACCGGCCGACCGGCGCGTGAGCCCACGATCCGCCGGACCACGATCCGGTGTCCCACATCCTGCTCTCGGAGCACGATCGACCTCCTCCCCGGCGAGATACTAGGCTCTTACCGTCGCGTGTGATCGCGACGAGTCTTGCGGAGGAGAAGACCGGTGACCTACATCATCGCCGAGCCGTGCGTGGATGTGCTCGACAAGGCATGCATCGAGGAATGCCCGGTCGACTGCATTTACGAGGGCAACCGGATGCTCTACATCCACCCCGACGAGTGCGTCGACTGTGGTGCCTGTGAGCCTGTGTGCCCGGTCGAGGCGATCTTCTACGAGGACGACGTCCCCGAGCAGTGGAAGGACTACACCGGCGCAAACTACGAGTTCTTCGAGGACCTGGGCTCGCCCGGGGGTGCCTCAAAGGTCGGCAAGGTGGAGAAGGACGCCACCTTCGTCGCCGCGCAGCCGCCGCGCGGCGAGGGGCACTGAACGCCCCCGCGCCGGTCTCGTCGCGGCTGCCCGAGTTCACCTGGGACACGCTGGACGCCGCGGCGACCCTGGCCGCGGCGCATCCGGACGGCCTGATCAACCTCTCCATGGGCACGCCGGTCGATCCGGTGCCCGAGGTGATCCGGCGTGCGCTGGCCGAGGCGTCGGACGCACCGGGGTACCCGCTCACCGCCGGTACCCCGGACCTGCGTGCGGCGATCACGGCCTGGGTGGCCCGGTCCTGCGGGGCGGGCGTCGACGGGCTCGGGGTGCTGCCGACGATCGGGTCGAAGGAGCTGGTCGCCTGGTTGCCGACCCTGCTGGGGCTCGGGCCGGGTGACGTCGTGGTGGTGCCGTCGGTGGCCTACCCCACCTACGAGGACGGGGCCCGGCTGGCCGGGGCCACCACGGTCCGCGCCGACTCGCTGACCGCGGTCGGTCCGACCTCCCGGGTACGCCTGGTCTGGGTCAACTCGCCGGGCAACCCGACCGGCCGGGTGCTGCCCGCCGCCCACCTGCGCAAGGTGGTGGACTGGGCCCGGGAGCGTGGCGCCGTGGTCGCCAGCGACGAGTGTTACCTGCCGCTGGGCTGGGACGCCGAGCCGGTCTCGGTGCTCTCGCCGGAGGTCTGCGGCGGCTCGTACGACTCGGTGCTGGCCGTGCACTCGCTCTCCAAGCGGTCCAACCTCGCCGGGTACCGGGCGGGGTTCGTGGCCGGTGACCCCGCTCTGGTGGCCGAGCTACTCAAGATCCGCAAGCACGCGGGGATGATCGTGCCCAAGCCGGTGCAGGCGGCGATGGTGGCCGCGCTGCACGACGAGGAGCACGCCACCGCGCAGCGGGAGCGTTACCGGGCACGCCGGGAGGTCCTGCGGGCCGCGTTCACCGGGGCCGGGTTCACCGTCACGCACTCCGAGGCGGGGCTCTACCTCTGGCTGACCCGGGGCGAGGACTGCTGGGACACGGTCGACTGGCTGGCCCGGCGCGGCATCCTGGTCGCCGCCGGTGTCTTCTACGGGCCCACCGCCGGGCAGTACGTCCGGGTGGCGCTGACCGAGTCCGACGAGCGGGTCGCAGACTCTTATACACATCT
>NZ_SISL01000738.1:0-1781 GCF_004307965.1 Verrucosispora sp. SN26_14.1
GCGGTGACCGGCGATCATCGCGCCGACCGCGTCGGGGGCGAGGGCCGCGGCGGCGAGCGCGGCGGAGACCGCGATCACGCCGTCCAGCAGCACCGGTACGCGTCGCGCGGCGGCACCGAGGACGAACCCGGTCAGTGCGGCGTGTTCCAGCCCGCCGACGGCCGCGAGCACTCCCAGCGGGTCGTCCGGGTCGGGGGCGTGTCGGTGCAGCGCGGCCCGCACCACTTCGATCTTGTGGTGGTACGTCGGGTCGTCGACGCCGGTGCCCCGACCGGTCGCCTCGGCGGCGTCGACCCCGGTGAGGGCGGCGATCAGGGCAGCGGCGGGTGTCGTGTTGCCGATGCCCATGTCCCCGGTGAGCAGGATTCTCGCGCCCGCGTCGATCAGTTCCCCGGCGATCCGGATGCCGACCTCGATCGCCGCCGTGGTCTCCTCGCGGGTCAGCGCGGCGGTGACGGTCAGGTCCCGGGTGCCTCGGCGTACGGGGGTGGTGACCAGTCGGGGCAGCCCGCCGTTGTCGTCCGCGTCGGTCGGGTCGGGGGCGGGCAGCGGGGTGGCCACGCCGACGTCGACCACGGTGACCGAGGCACCGGCCTGCCGGGCGAACGCGTTGACCACGGCACCGCCGGCCAGGAAGTTGCCGACCATCTGCCCGGTGACCTCCTGCGGCCAGGGGCTGACCCGCTGGGCGTGCACCCCGTGGTCTCCGGCGAAGATCGCCACTGCGGCCGGGGTCGGCAGCGGTGGCGGGCAGGTGCCGGCCAGGCCGGCGAGGCGTACGGACAGCTCCTCCAGGGCACCCAGCGAGCCGGCCGGCTTGGTCAGCCGGGCCTGCAACTGGCGGGCCGCGGTCATCGCCGGCTCGTCGAGCGGGCCGATCGCCGCGATGGTGGTCTCCAGCATCATGCCTCCAGGATCTCCGCCAGCACCTCGATGAACGCGTCCGTGGTCGCCCGATCGCGTACGGCGATCCGCAGCCAGTCTGGTCCGAGTCCCGGGAAGGTGTCGCCCCGGCGTACCGCCCAGCCGCGTTCGCGCAGGTCGGCGCGGAGCCGGTCGGCACCGGGCCGCTGCACCAGGACGAAGGCGCTGGCCGGACGGCCGGCGACGCGTACGCCCGGCAGGGTCGACAGCCGGTCGACCAGGTAGGCGCGGTCGTCGGCGAGTTGCGCGGCGATGGCGCGCTCGGCCTGGACCGCGACGTCGGTGGCGCAGGCGGAGGCGGCGGCCAGGGCGGGGGTGGCGACGGCCCAGAGCGGCTGTACGGCGGCCAGCCGCGCCAGCAGCGTCGCCTCGCCGAGCAGGTAGCCGATCCGGAGTCCGGCCAGTCCCCAGGTCTTGGTGAGGCTGCGCACGACCAGCAGGCCGGGCAGGTCACGTCGGGCGGCCAGCGACTCGGGTTCACCGGGTACGCCGGGCGTGGCCGTGGTGTCGGCGAACGCCTCGTCGATCACCAGGACCCGGCCGGGGCGGGCCAGGGCGGCCAGGTCGGCGGCGGGGTGCAGCACCGAGGTGGGATTCGTCGGGTTGCCGATCATGACGAGGTCGGCGTCGGCCGGGATGCGCTCCGGGTGCAGCCGGAAGTCGTCGGCCGCGTCGAGCAGCACCCGTTCCACGGTGTGCCCGGCGGCCCGCAGCGCGGCCTCCGGTTCGGTGAACTGCGGGTGCACCACCACGGGTCGGCGTACTCCGCGCAGCGCCTGGGCGAGCAGCACGAAGCCCTCGGCGGCACCGGCGGTGAGCAGCACCTCCTCCGGTGGGCGGCGGTGCCGGGCGGCGAC
>NZ_SISL01000739.1:0-1770 GCF_004307965.1 Verrucosispora sp. SN26_14.1
ACCGGCGGCCAGCCGGGCGGCGGCCGAGGCGTCGAGCACCGGCAGCGCACCCGGGCGCACGGTCACGTCACCGGGCTCGGGCGTCGGCACGTCGTCGCTGGTGGGCAGGCCGGCAGCCAGCCAGGCCGGGTAGCCACCGGAGAGCAGGCGTACCGGCCGGTGGCCCGCCCAGCGCAGCGTCCACCAGGCGCGGGCGGCGGCCATGCCGTCGCCGCCGTCGTACACCACCACGGGACGACCGTCGCGGACCCCGGCGGACCGCAGGGCCGCTTCGAGCGCCGCAGGATCGGGCAGGGGATGCCGGCCCGATCGACCGGGCGGACCGCAGAGCGCGGTGTCCAGGTCGACGAAGACCGCGCCCGGAACGTGCCCGGCCGCGTAGTCGTCCCGGCCGGGTGGGCCGACCAGACGCCACCGTACGTCGAGCAGGGTGGGCGGTTCGGACGCGTCGAGTTCGGCGGCGAGCGCCCGCGCCCCGACCAGAAGATCGTCTGTACCGGACATGCAACCAGTCAACACCATCAGTGACGACGGCGGTGGTTCGGTGACCATCGATCGGGGCGCGGCAGGGTACCATCGATGCCGGAGGGCCGCTGACACCATGAAGTCTCACGACTTGGTCGATACGACCGAAATGTACCTGCGCACCATCCTCGAACTCGAAGAGGAGGGAGTGCCGCCGCTACGCGCCCGGATCGCTGAACGGTTGCGCCAGAGCGGCCCCACCGTCAGTCAGACCGTCGCCCGGATGGAACGCGACGGACTGCTCACCGTGGAGGGCGATCGGCACCTCACACTCACCGACCTCGGCCGCGCCACCGCCGTCTCGGTGATGCGCAAGCACCGGCTCGCCGAGTTGCTGCTGGTCAACGTGATCGGGATGCCCTACGAGGAGGCTCACGAAGAGGCCTGCCGGTGGGAGCACGTGATGAGCGACGCGGTCGAGAAGCGGGTCTACGACCTGCTCAACCGGCCCACCCGGTCGCCGTACGGCAACCCGATCCCGGGCCTGGACGAGCTCGGTCCGCCGACGCAGACCGAGCCGGAACTGGCCGAGAGCGAGCGCAACCTCGCCTTCCCCGGCCTGAGCGGCAAGGTGATCGTCCGGCGGATCTGCGAGAGCGTGCAGACCGACGCCGAGGTCCTCCGCCAACTGCACGCCGCCGGGGTCGACCCGGGGGCCACGGTCACCGTGGCGCAGGAACGCGACGGCGTGTCGATCGACCGTTCCGGCGAGAGCGTCCGGTTGCCCCGCGAGGTCGCCTCCCGGGTCTTCGTCGCCGCTGCCTGACCGTTCACTCCACCTACGGCCTGACCGTTTTCACTCCACGTACGGGCAGTGCCGGCAACCCCGCCCGCAGCACGTTCCCCGGCGGGCCAGGAAGCCGGCACTGAGTACGAACAGCCCGGTGTCCGGGTCGAGGTAACCGGCGTCCCCGGCGGCCAGTGCCGCGTCGTGCGCGGCGATGATCTGCTCCCGGCCGGGGTGCCCGGGCGACAGCCGCGACGGGTGCGGCTCGGTCAGGGGCCGCGCCGCCAGAGGTCGTCGCTCTCCACTCATCCCGCGCAGTCTAGGCAGCCACCGCCCTCCACCCGGCCCCGCCCGCCGCCCTGCCGCGCCTCGCCCTATCCGCCGTGTCCCGGGTCGCAGCCCGGCCGGCCGTGAGCTCGCCGATCATGGACTTGTGGCACTCGGAAAGCACCTGAATGCCCAGTTTCGTCACCGCCACGACTCCATGATCGACGGGGCGAGGCGGGTGGGTTGGGACC
>NZ_SISL01000074.1:0-18328 GCF_004307965.1 Verrucosispora sp. SN26_14.1
AGACAGGCTACCAGGTGCCGGCCGCCGCCCGGATCCGCCGCGAGGCACGGGTACCCACCGGCGCGGTCGGCCTGATCGTCGCGCCCGCACAGGCCGAGGCGATCCTCGCCGACGGCGCAGCCGATCTGGTGCTGCTCGGCCGGGAACTGCTGCGAGACCCGTACTGGCCGCGCCGGGCCGCCGCCGAGCTGGGCGCCGAGACGGACTGGCCGCACCAGTACCGCCGGGCGGTCTGACCCTGAAGCGGCCGCGCCGGACCGGTCGGTCCGGCGCGGCCTTGGTCACCCGGCCAGGTGGCCCCAGCGCGGCGCCAGCTCGCGCCACGGCCCCTGCGCCCGCACCGCACCGTCGACGAGCACCACCACGTGGTCGGCCCGCACCAGGGCGGCCCGTTTGGAGGTGGAGCCGACCACGGTCACGCCCCGTTCGCGCAACGCCTGCCAGAGGGCCAGCTCGGTGGTGACGTCCAGGGCGGACGACACGTCGTCGGCGACCAGCAGTTCGGTACGCGGTGCCAGCGCCCGGGCCAACGCCAGGCGCTGCAACTGCCCGCCGGAGAGCCGGGTGCCCTTGTGCCCGATGAGCAACGCCAGGCCGCTCCCGGTGGCGGCCAGGTCGTGTTCGAGCTGGGCGGTCGCCACCGCGTGCGCCGGGTCCACCGGGTGGCCCAGGGTGATGTTGTCGGCGACGGTGCCGGAGAGCACCCGGGGCAACTGGCCGACGTAGCCGACCTGGTTCGGGCGCAGGAACAGCTCCGGCTCGGTCACCGGTTCCCCGTTCCAGGTCATCGACCCGGTGTGCGGGGCGATGCCGGCCAGGGCGCGCAGCAGCGAGGACTTGCCCGCCCCGACCGGGCCCACCACCAGCACCAGCTGTCCACGCTCCACGGTCAGGTCGACATCGCGTACGGCGACCGTGCCGTCGGTGTGCCGGACGCCGAAGCCGACCAGTTCCAGCCGCCGCAACGGGGTACGCGGGGCCACCGGCGGGGCGGAAGCCGTACCGGCCACCAGGTCCATCCCGGGCACCCGCGCCGAGTACGCCTCGATCCCGGTCATCTCCGCCGTCCGCCGCGTCCACACCCGCGCCGAGGGCACCTGGGAGATCAGCGAGGCGGTCGTCCAGGCGAACCAGCGCGCCGCGCCCAGCGTGGCGACCGAGACCAGTGCCGCCCCGGCGTTGATCGTGCCGGCCAGGAAGAGCGCCCAGACGGCGATCGGCAGCAGGCCGCTCGCCATCGACGGGGTGGAGCGGGCCCAGACCTGCACGGCGATCTCCCGACGCTGCCGGTCGCTGCGGACCGTGTCCAGGTCGGCGAGATGGGTCAGCACCGGCCGGGTCGCCCCGGCGAGCTTCACCGTTCGGGCGGCCGACAGTGCCGACACCAGCGCGGTGGCGAACGCCGCGCGGGCGGTGACGGTCTCCCGCGCCGCGCGTTCCAGCCGGGGACCGAACGCCGTGGCGGCGAAGCCGGAGAGCAGCATCGTGCCGAGGAAGAACATCCCCGGGACCACGCTGCCGGTGATCAGGGTCATGCTGACCAGCAGGAGCACGCCGACGGTCTGGTCCAGCACGTTGTCGGCGAGCTGCACCACCCGCTCGGTGTCGCCGCCCTGCGCCACCACCTCGGCCGGGGTGTGCCGGCTGACCCGGCGCGGGCCGGTCTGGCCGTACACCAGGCGGGCGCTGATCCGCAGCATCTGCCGTACCCACCAGGCCGGGAACCACAGGTGCGTCCAGTAGTGCGCGGGGATGGCGAGGACCAGCCCCGCCGCGATGCCCAGCGCGGGCAGCCACGGGTCACCCGTGCCGTCGACCACGTCGGCCCAGAGCCAGGCCAGGATCGGGCCGTCCAGGCTCAGGACGGCCAGCACGGCGAAGATGCCCACCGCGGCAGCGCCGTAGCGGGGGTCGTTCAGACAGAGCCGGAAGATCTCCCGCAGCGTCCGCGCCCGGGAGGCCGGCCGCCGCTCGCCTTCCGGGTCCGCACCGCCGGCGACGGTGGTGGTACGTGTGGCGTCGCGCCCGCCGACCTCCCACGCGGTGATCTCCCGCCCGTCGGTCGGCGCGACCGGCTCGGGCCCGACGACGGGCGCGGGATCCACCACGGTGGTCAGCGTGGGCGACCCGGTGAAGCGGTGGCCCTCCGTGACCGCACCGGTGACGCCGACCAGTGCCGGTTCGCCACGGGAGCGGTCGGTACCCGGAGCGGCCGTACCGACGGTGTCGGCGCGCGGGTCGGCCAGCAGGTCGGCGTCACCGGCGGCGAGGAGTTCGGCGAAGCGACGTGACCGGGCCAGCGGGGCCGCCTCGACCACCGCGCCGTCGGCCAGCACCACCACCTCGTCGCACTGGCGCACCGAGGAGAGCCGGTGCGCGATGACGATGCCGATCCGGTCCCGCAGCAGTCGTTCGGTGGCCTGCTGCACCCGCGCCTCGGTGACCGGGTCGAGTCGGGCGGTGGCCTCGTCGAGGATCACCACGTGCGGGTCGCGGACCAGGATGCGGGCGAACGCGACGAGCTGCTCCTGCCCGGCGGAGAGCACGTGCCCGCCCTCGCCGAGCCGGGTGTCCAGCCCGGCGGGCAGTTCGGCGATCCAGCCGGCCAGGCCAAGTTCGTCCAGGGCCCGCGCGGCGGCGTCGAGCAGCTCGGGGTCGAACAACGCGACGTTCTCGGCGAGCGTGCCGGCGAGGATCTCGGTGCGCTGCGGCACCACGGCGATCCACCGGCGCAGCAGGTCCACGTCGAGGTCGCGCACGTCACGCCCGCCGAGCAGCACCGTCCCCGGTGGCACGTCCACCGCCCGGGTGAGCAGCTTGGCCAGCGTCGACTTGCCCGAGCCGGTCCGCCCCACCAGGGCGTAGGAGCGGCCCCGGGCGAAGGTCAGGTCGATCTCGCGCAACGCCGGGCCCCGGTCGGCGTCGGCGGACGGGTAGTGGAAGGTCAGGTCGCGGATGACCAGGTCACCGTCGATCGGGGTGTCCCCGCCGACGGGTTCCTGGGCGGCGCTCTGGAGCAGTCGTACCCGGCCCCACGCGCCGAGGGCGTACTGCACCTCGGGCACCATCCGGCTGACGTGCTCGACGGTCATCCCGAGCGATAGGGCGAGCAGCCAGATCGCGGTGAGTCGGGCGGAGTCGACCCGGCCGGTGGTCAGCGCCCACACCCCACCGAGCACGACCAGCGCGACACCGACCCGGGTCACCCCGGCGGCCACGGTGTTGACCTGGGCGGACAACCGCCACACCCGCCAGCCGCGCCGCAGCACCTCGGCCGCCCGGGCGGCGTAGAGCCGCAGCACGTACGGGCGGGCCAGGCTGGTGCGCACGTCGTCCTGCCCGTGGATGGACTCCTCCATCACCGCCGCCAGGTCCGACCAGGCCGCCTCCTCGTGCATCCGGGCGGGGGCGATCCGGCCGGCGGGCCGGCGCATGGTGACCGCGAGCAGGACGCAGAGCAGCAGCATGCCGAGTCCGGCCGGCCACCAGACGGTGATCGCGACCAGCGTGGAGAGCAGGCCCACCGCCAGCGACTGGGCCAGCCGCACCCCGGGGCCGCGGACGCCGGAGGCGACGTCGTACACGTCGCCGTCGATCCGGTCGAGCATCTCGCCGACCGGCGTGGTCTCCAGGGCGGGAATCGGCTGGCCCATCGCCACCCGGCACAGCCGACGCCGCAGGTCGGCGGCCCAGTCGGCGGTCACCCCGGCCATCACCAGGCTGACCACCAGGTCGCTGGCGACCACCACGACCAGGGCCACCGCGAGCAGCGCGAAGAAGCCGACGGAGCGGTGCACCAGCACCGGACCGGCGAGCGCGGCGGTGGCCGCCTGGCCGATCCCGCCGAGCACGATCAGGGCGACCACCAGGGTCATCCGGCGCGAAGAGGTGACCCACAGATCACGGAGCAGGCGCATGGGTCGGTTCCTCCGGTTTCGTGGCGGAGGTTCCAGCCTGCGTTGCGCGACCGCGCAGCTCAACGCATTTTTGCCAGAGGCAGATCACCTGGTGGCGGCGGCTGCCGGACGGCAGCGGGCCAGGTCAGAAGAGCACGGTGGCGAGGGTGCCGACGGGCCGGAATCCGCAGCGTTCGTAGACCCGCCGGGCGGGCAGGTTGAAATCGTTGACGTACAGGCTGACGCTCGGGGCGACCCGGGCCAGCGCGTCGCGGACCACCGCCGCCATCGCCGCCGTGGCGATCCCCCGGCCGCGCCACTCCGGCGCCACCCAGACCCCCTGGATCTGCGCGGTGCGCCGGGTGACGACCGCGAGCTCGGCCTTGAAGACCACCCGGCCGTCGACGAAGCGGGCGTACGCGCGGCCGGAGCGGATCATCTCGGTGACCCGACGGCGGTACCCGCGCCCGCCGTCCTCGGCCAGCGGCGAGACGCCCACCTCCTCGGTGTACATCGCCACCGCGGCCGGGAAGAGCAGGTCGACCTCGCTGCCGCGGACCAGGCGTACCTGCGGATCGGCGCGGACCTCGGGCATCGCCTCGGTGGCCAGCAGCGGCTGGTTGGGGCGGACGTCGCGGGCCGGTCCCCAGGTGCCGGCGAGCCGGTCCCAGAGTTCCAGGACGGCGTCGGCGCGCCCGACGATGGAGGAGCAGAGCCGCTCCTCGCCGGAGAGCAACTCGGCGAAGGCGGCGACGGCCTGCGACGAGGCGAGGACCGGGGTGAGGTTGCCGCCGAGCCAGCAGACCGATTCGAGCTGGCGGCGGGAACCGTAGCCGAGTACCCGGCCCTCGGCCCGCCACCACGCCAGTCCGCGCGCGGCGACCCGCTCCGCGACCTGCGCGCTCGCGTACGGGTCGGAGTCGAGCAACCGTTCGACCGCGCGACGTTCCGACTCCCCCAGTTGCCGCACCGGCGCCGTCAACACGGTTACAGCCTGCCAGATCCGTCCGGAACGCGGTGGCGGACAGTGACCGGTGCCCGACGGGCGGACAGGCCGCTACCGGACGGTGTGCCGCAAAGCACCACACCCCTCCTCCGATGACTTGTCGGCGATGCGTTTCCGATATATCGTCGATGCATCAGAGACAGTTCGACGAAGGAGACGGTCTGATGAGGTTCCACCCACGGGCACATGCCCTGCACGAGGCCCGGATGCGCGGTTTCGGTTTCCCACCCTTCCCGCCCGGTCCGCCCTTCCCGCACGGCGGGCACGGTCACGGTCACGGCCGGGGCGGACGGGGACGGGGGCGGGGACGCCGCCCGAACGTCCGGGGCGCGGTGCTCGCGCTGCTCACCGAGCGGCCGATGCACGGCTACGAGATGATCCAGGAGATCGACTCCCGCACCGGGGGCGGCTGGCGGCCCAGCCCCGGCTCGATCTACCCGACCCTCCAACTCCTGGAGGACGAGGGCGTCATCGCCGCCACCGAGGAGTCCGGCGGTGGCCGCAAGCGGTTCACCCTCACCGAGCAGGGTCGACCCGAGGCCGAGACGGCGGCGCAGACGCCCCCCTGGGCGGAGGTCGCCGAGGACACGATCAACAGTTGGCACGACATCCGCGAGGCCGGCGCGCAGGCCATGAACGCGCTGCGCCAGGTGATGATGACGGGTACGGACGACCAGCGCGAGCGGGCCGCCCAGGTGCTCGACGAGACCCGCCGCAAGCTGTACGCGATCCTCGCCGAATCCGAGTGACCGCCGTCCCGCCCGACCGTCCGCGGATCCGCCGCCCCGTCGGCGGCCCGAGAGGATTGCTCTCGGGCCGCCGACGAGCAGCACGAACACACCGGCGCCGCGCCCGCCCGCGCCCGAAGGCACCCTGATGTGCCCTGATGTGCCCGGAGGCACCCTGATGTGCCCGGAGGCCGCCCGGAGGCGCCCTCAAGATCATGCTCGATCCTGGATCGAGTGGCTTCAGCGTCGCGACGAGACAACTCGATCCCGGATCGAGCATGATCTCGCCGTGTCGCCCGGGACGGGCGGGACAGGCGCGACCGGCGGCGACACGCGACGGTGCAGTCCCTGGGCGGTCGTGGGGCACGTGCCGGGCGCGTCGACGGGCGGCCACCCGAGGGTGACCGCCCGTCGGTGTCGCCGATGGGTCAGTGGACGCTGACGGTGGCGCCGGGCAGCAGGCCGCGCAGTTCCTCGGGCAGCTCGGCACCCATCTCGTCGGCCAGTCGCAGCGCCTCCTCGATCAGGGTCTCCACGATCTGCCCCTCGGGCACGGTCTTGATGACCTGGCCCTTGACGAAGATCTGCCCCTTGCCGTTGCCGGAGGCGACACCCAGGTCCGCCTCACGCGCCTCGCCCGGGCCGTTCACCACGCACCCCATCACGGCGACGCGCAGCGGCACCGGCAGGCCCTCCAGCCCGGCGGTGACCTCCTCGGCCAGCTTGTAGACGTCCACCTGGGCTCGGCCGCAGGACGGGCAGGAAACGATCTCCAGGCCGCGCTCGCGCAGCCCCAGCGACTCCAGGATCTGCGCGCCGACCTTGATCTCCTCGACCGGCGGCGCGGAGAGCGACACCCGGATGGTGTCGCCGATCCCCTCGGCCAGCAGTGCCCCGAAGGCGACCGCCGACTTGATGGTCCCCTGGAACGCCGGTCCGGCCTCGGTCACGCCCAGGTGCAACGGGTAGTCGCACTGCTCGGCGAGCTGCCGGTAGGCCCGGATCATCACCACCGGGTCGTTGTGCTTGACCGAGATCTTGATGTCCCGGAAGCCGTGCTCCTCGAAGAGCGAGCACTCCCAGAGCGCCGACTCGACGAGCGCCTCGGCGGTGGCCTTGCCGTACTTGGTCAGCAGACGCTTGTCCAACGAGCCGGCGTTGACGCCGATCCGGATCGGCGTACCGGCAGCGGAGGCCGCCTTGGCGATCTCGGCGACCTTGTCGTCGAACTGCCGGATGTTGCCCGGGTTGACCCGCACCGCCGCACATCCGGCGTCGATCGCGGCGAAGACGTACTTCGGCTGGAAGTGGATGTCGGCGATCACCGGGATCTGCGACTTGCGCGCGATCGCCGGCAACGCCTCCACGTCGTCCTGGCTGGGCACCGCCACCCGGACGATCTGGCAGCCGGAGGCGGTCAGCTCGGCGATCTGCTGGAGGGTCGCGTTGACGTCGGAGGTGAGCGTGGTGGTCATCGACTGCACGGAGACCGGTGCCCCACCACCGACCGGCACCGAGCCGACCATGATCTGACGGCTCGCCCGTCGGGGTGCGAGCGGTGGCGGCGGCACGGCGGGCATACCGAGACTGACAGCGGTCACTTCAAGCACTCACCTTGAGAAGATCGAGATCGGGTTGACGACGTCCGCGGTGATCGTGAGCAGCGTGAACGCGCCACCGATCAGGATCACCGCGTACGTGACGGGCATCAGTTTGAAGTAGTCGACACGGCCCGGGTCGGGCTTGCGCAGCAGCGCGTACACCCAGGAACGGACGCGTTCGAACCAGGCGATGGCGATGTGCCCACCGTCCAGTGGCAGCAGCGGCAAGAGGTTGAACACCCCGATGAAGAAGTTCAACGAGATGAACAGCATGATGAACAGTTCCCAGGCGTCGTTTGCCACCGCCTCGCCACCGAGGATGCTGGCACCGACCACGCTGATCGGGGTATCCATGTCCCGCTCGCCGCCGGTGATGGCGGTCCAGAGGGCGGGGATCTTCTCCGGGAGCCGCTGCAACGCCTGCACGGTGGCGACCGCCATGTCACCGATGAAGGTGCTGGTCGCACCGATCGCGTCGATCGGGCCATGGGAGATCAGACCCGGGGTCGAGACGACCAGACCCACGCCGAGCGCGGAGACCTCGGTGACCGGCCCGTTCGGGTCGTCGATCGGCGGGCGCTTGGTGGTGGCCAGGGTGGTCTCGGCGGTGCCGGGCTGACCGTCGCGGACGTACCCGAGGGTGGCGGTGCTGCCCGGCGTGGTGGTCCGCAGCGTGGTCAGCAGGTCGCCGTAGCTGGTGATCGGGGTGCCGTTGATCGAGGTGATCCGGTCACCGTTCTGCAACCCGCCGGCACCGGCCGGGCTCGGCGCGTCACCGGACTCGCAGACCCGGTAGGTGGTGTCCGGCAGGACGCACTCCTGGATCGCGATCACCGCCGGCTCGGCGCGGATCTGCTCCTCGGTGCTCGGGAAGTTGGGGTTGGGCAGGCCGAACGTCATCGCCGCCAGCCAGGCCGCGAAGATCGCCAACCCGAAGTGGGTGATCGAGCCGGCGGACATCACGATCGTGCGCTTCCACACCGGGTAGCGCCACATCACGCGCTTCTCGTCACCGGGCTCGACGTCGTCGTCCTGCGGTGTCATACCGACGATCTTGCAGAAGCCGCCGAGCGGGATGCCCTTGAGGCCGTACTCGGTCTCGCCCCTCTTGAAGGAGAAGATGGTGGGGCCGAAACCGACGAAGTAGCGGGTGACCTTCATCCCGAAGGCCTTGGCGGTGATCATGTGGCCCGCCTCGTGCAGGCTCACCGAGATGAGGATGCCGAGGGCGAACAGCACCACCCCGAACGCGAACGACATCAAGCTCCTTCCACCGCAGCAGCGATGATCTCCTGCGCGTGCCCGCGCGCCCACGACTCGGCTTCGAGTACGTCCTCGACGGTACCCGGTTCGTCGAAATCGGGAGCGTCCTCCAACACCCGCTGTAGCGTGTCCACGATGCCGAGGAACGGCAGTCGTCCGGCGACGAACGCCGCGACGCACTCCTCGTTGGCCGCGTTGTAGATCGCCGGCCGGCAGCGCCCCGTCTCGCCGGCCGCCTTGGCCAGCGCCACCGCCGGGAACGCCTCGTCGTCCAGCGGCGTGAACTCCCAGGTGTGCGCCGTGGTCCAGTCGACGGCTACGGCGGCGTCGGCCACCCGATCCGGCCAGCCCAGACCCAGCGCGATCGGCAACCGCATGTCCGGCGGGCTGGCCTGGGCCAACGTCGAGCCGTCCACGAACTCGACCATCGAGTGGATCACCGATTGCGGGTGCACCATCACGGTGATGTCGGCGTACGGCACGTCGAACAGCTCGTGCGCCTCGATCACCTCCAGCGCTTTGTTGACCATGGTCGCCGAGTTGATCGTGACCACCGGCCCCATGTTCCAGGTCGGGTGCGCAAGCGCCTGGTCCGGCGTCACCGCCGTCAACTCGTCGCGCCGCTTCCCCCGGAACGGCCCGCCGCTGGCGGTGACCACCAGCCGCCGCACCTCACCCCGACTGCCGCCGCGCAGACACTGCGCCAGCGCCGAGTGCTCCGAGTCCACCGGGACGATCTGCTCCGGCCGCGTCACCGCCGCCTTGACCAGCGAGCCGCCGGCCACCAGGGACTCCTTGTTGGCCAGCGCGAGCGTACGCCCGGCGCGCAGCGCGGCCAGCGTCGGCGCGAGCCCCAGCGACCCCACCACCCCGTTGAGCACGACGTCGCACGGCCACTGCGCCAGCTCGCTCATCGCGTCCGGCCCGGCCACGATCTTGGGCAGCTTGAAGTCGCCGCTGGTCCAGCCCCGTCGACTCGCCTCGGCATAGAACGCGAGCTGGAGATCCTGCGCGGCGGACGCCTTGGCCACCCCGACCGCCTCGACACCGAGTTCCAGAGCCTGGGCGGCGAGCAGCGCGACGTTGCCGCCACCGGCACCGAGCGCCACCACCCGGAAGCGGTCAGGATTACGCCGCACGATGTCGATGGCCTGGGTACCGATCGAACCCGTACTACCCAACAGCACAAGATCGCGGGGGGAGTTCACGCCGCCATTGTTCACCACGCCGCCTTGGTGCAAGGAAGGGCACCTTATTAACGCCTCCGGTAGAGCACGGGTCCCCTGCTAACACCTGCACCCAGCGGTGCACCGCTCGCCACTCGACTCTGCCGGACCATCGCAGACCGCACCGCACGCCGACCGCCGCAGCCCGCACCGCACGCCTCGCACAGGTCGGCCATCGCAGACCGCGCCGTACGCCATCGCGCGAACTGTCCGACCACCGCCGTTCGGGGCACTCGACCGACCGGTGCCCGAGACCGGGCTGCGTGGGTGCCGTCGGCGGAGCGCGCTCAGCACGAGGAGACGCGACCTGCCAAGGCGAGGTGGGTAGATCTGTTGTCGTCCCAGCGACAACAGATCTACCCACCTCACCCGACGACGCCCCGGGTGAGCCCGACGATCAAAGGTCCAGGGTTCACGAAGCTGTGGTTGCCCGCGATCATGGAGTTGTGGGTGACACTTCGCGCTGGTCCACGGCTTTTGCGGCGTGCACAACTCCATGATCGACGAGGGTGGTGACGGGGTGCCGCGAATGGCGCGGGAGAGCCGGTCGGGACCGCGCACCGGGAAGGTCACCTGTCGGCGCGATCACGTCGACCCGCCAGCCGGCATGGCTCCATTTCTGCGCGGAAACGCCACCGCCTATGTCTCACGAGGTGTAGGGACCGGACGTGTCCTGACGAAGGGCTTCGCGGGACAGGAAGTCGGCGCGACGGATCACGTCCGGCAGGCGGTAGCGCGGGCTCAACGCCAGCGTCAACGCGGTCACCCGGTCCAGGTCGGTGCGGTGGCCCACGGAGACGAAGACCGGCTTGACGTCGGTCTGCGTACGCAGGGCGTGGCCGAGCACGTCGTCACCGTCGCGCAGTACCGACCGGTCGCCCCGGCGCGGGCCGGGCTCGGCGTACGTGCCGACGAAGGGGGTCTTGGCCACGCCGAACGTGGGCAGGCCGGTCACCACGCCCAGGTGGCAGGCCAACCCGAACCGCCGTGGGTGGGCGATGCCGTACCCGTCGCAGACCACGGTGTCGGGACTACGGTCGAGCCTGTCCAGCGCGGTGAGCAGCATCGGCACCTCGCGGAAGGCCAGCAGCCCGGGGACGTACGGGAACGTCACCTCGCCGGGGACGACGACGGTCTCCACCTCGACGCCGCTGGTCAGGTCGACGAGCACGGCGGCGGCGGTGACGCGGGTGGAGGTCTTGTCGTAGGAGACGTCGACGCCGGCCACCAGGGTCGGCTCGGTCGCCGGGCCGTCGGTCAGGTCGAGGTGCCGGCGCAACTCCTGTTGGACGTGCTCGGCCTCGGCGACGGTGCGCACCTCGACCCGGTCTCGCGACAGCCGGTGTGTGGGGAGGATCGCCATGATGCGGAGACCGTCCTACGTCGACAGCTGGTGGGGCGTCAGCACGAAGGTCTCCACCTCGGTGCCGCCGTACCAGTCGGTGCGCCGGCCCAGGTGGGTCATGCCGAGCCGGCGGCAGACCGCCGTGGACCGCTCGTTGCCCGGCATCACCACGGCGTACACCCGCTCGGTGCCGGTGGCGAACTCGCGGGACAGCACCGCCCGGGCCGCCTCGGTGGCGTAGCCGTGCCCCCACGAGTCGGGGTGCAGGTGCCAGCCCACCTCGATGTCGTCGGTCGGCGTCATGCCGTCGGCCCCGGGCAACGGCTTGAGCAGTACGCTGCCCGCCACCACTCCGGTCTCCCGGACCTCGATCGCCCAGAGGCCGTACCGGCCGGCGTACGGGGCGTACCGCTCCCGCCAGGCGGCGAGCCGGGAGGCCGCCTGGTCGGGCTCGGTCAGTCGTCCGGCTCCCCCGCCCAGCCAACGCATCACGTCCTCGCGGGAGTAGAGGTCGTAGAGCCGGCTCAGCTCGTCCGGCGTGTCCCGCCACTCGCGCAGCAGCAGGCGCTCGGTCACGTCCACGGTCATGGCCGCCGATCGTAACGACGCCGACCGCCGCGCGTTGGGTGTGCTGCCGGCGACACCAGGCGTGGGCGCAGCCGCGAGGGGGAAGAGAAGCGGGATGGGCGGTGCGTGGCAACGAACCAGACGAATCACCCGGGCCGCCTTCCGCCCGGTACGCGGACGGGACCTGTCCCTGCATGCCGCCGCGATCACCTTCTACGGGGGCATCGCGGTGGTGCCGGTGGCGCTGCTGGCGATCTGGCTCACCGCGCTGCTCGCCGGAGGCGACCGGGTGCGCCGGCTCACCTCGTACGCCGTGGAGGCCCTGCCGGACGCCATCGGCGCGCCCCACGCGGTGGCCGCCCTGGTCGACGCCGGGGTGGGTCTGACGCCGTGGCTGGCGCTGGCCGCGCTGCTGCCCGCGTCGCTCTACGGCGAGGGGTTGCGTCGGGCGTTCGTCTCGGTCGCCGCGCCCCGCTCCGACGAGCACCTGGTCGGCTGGCGGGGCCGGGTGCTGCTGCTGCCGCTGCTCGCCCCGGCACCGGCCCTGCTGCTGTCGATCCTGCTGGCGCTCCCGACCACCACCGAGCTGGTCCGGCGGGGCGGCTGGGCCGGCGCGCTCGGCGTGGTGCTCTCCTTCCTGGCGGTGTGGCTGGTGCTCACGCCGGTGCTGGTCTGGGTCTTCCGGGTGGTCGGCCCGGCGTCGCCGGACTGGCTCTCCACGTTGGCGGTCGGGTCGTTCACCGCCGCCAACCTCTCCGGCTTCCTGCACGGTTTCGTGCTGTTCGCCTCGCTCCCGCTCGACCTGGGCGTGCCCTTCGGTGGCCTGGTCGAGGTCGGTGCCGCCGTGGCGGTGCTGCTCTGGCTCTATCTCTTCCACGTGATCGTGCTGGCCGGCTACTCCGCCACGCTGGCGCTGGCCGGTTGGCGTACCCGCCGCGCCGCCCGCGCCGACGACGGCTCACCGGCCCCGTCACCGGCATGATCAACTGAGCCCGGACCAGGTGCGGACGGGTTAGGGTTCGGGGATGAGGGGTGAGGTTCCTGGGCGCACGGACGTGGTGGTCGTCGGATCCGGACACAACGGGTTGGTCTCCGCAATCCTGCTGTCCCGGGCCGGCCTGGACGTGCTCGTGCTGGAGGCCGCCGACGTGATCGGCGGCGCCACCCGTACCGAGAACCCCTTCCCCAAGGTGCCCGGGCTGCGCCACTCCACCGGCTCGTACCTGCTCGGTCTGATGCCCCCGGAACTGCTGTCCGCGCTCGACGTGCGCATCCCGGTGCGTCGCCGGGACCCGCACTACTTCCTGCCCACCCCGGGCGGCGTCGGCTCGCCGTACCTCCTCTTCGGCACCGACGACGCCGCCACCCGGGCCCAGCTCGCCGAGTTCTTCTCCCCCGCCGACGTGGCCGCCGACGACGCGTTGCAGGCCGAACTGGCCGCCCTGCGCACGGACCTCGCCCCCGCCTGGCTGGCCGAACCGCTGCCCGCCGAGGAGACCGCCGACCGCTACGTGCGGCCCGAGCTGCGGCAGGTCTTCGTCGACCTGGTACGCGGCTCGGTCGCCGACTACCTGGCCCGCTTCGACTTCCGTTCCGAACTGCTGGTCAGCATGTACGCGGTCACCGACGGCCTGTCCGGCCTCAACGCCGGCCCGGACGACCCCGGCACCGGGCACAACTTCCTGGTGCACAACATGTGCCGGCTCCCCGGCTCGGACGGCACCTGGATGATCGCCGAGGGCGGGATGGGCACCGTGTCGCGTACCTTCGCCGACGCGGCGCGTGCCTCCGGCGCCCGGATCGTCACCGGCGCCCCGGTCACCGCGATCACGCTCGACGGCGGTGCCGCCTCCGGAGTCGTCCTCGCCGACGGGCGGCAGGTCGAGGCCGAGGTGGTGCTGGGCGCCTGCGACCCGTACCGGCTGATGGCGCTGCTGCCCGACGGCGCGTTGCCGGCCGAACTCGGCGAACGGATGACGGCGGTCCGGCGCACCGGCACCACGCTCAAGCTCAACCTGGCCCTGCGCGACCTGCCCCGCTTCTCCTGCCTGCCGCCGGACGCGCCCAGCCCGTTCGGGTCCACCATCCACCTGCTACCCGGATCGGCGTCGCTGGCCGGCGGTGGGGGCGAGTCGCCGATGGCGGCGCTGCGCGCGATGTGGGCCGACGTGCAGGCCGGACGGCTGCCGCAGGAGCCGACCATCGAGTGGTACCTGCACACCACCGTCGACCCGTCCCTGGCCGACCCGGACGGGCACCACTCGTCGGCACTGTTCGTCCAGTCCGTGCCGTACGAGCTGACCGGCACCACCTGGGACGCGGCCCTGCCCGGGTACGTCGACCGGCTGGTGGAGATCTGCGAACGGTACGCCCCCGGCACCGGCGATCTGATCGCCGACGCGGTGCCCCTGCCACCGCCCGGCATCGAGGCGCACTTCGGCATCACCGGCGGACACATCCACCACGTCGACAACACCGTCTCGTTCACCGACCGGATGCCGTACGCCACGGGGGTCGACGGGGTGTACGCAGGCAGCGCGGGCTGCCACCCTGCGGGCAGCGTGATCGGTGCCGCCGGACACAACGCCGCCCAACGCATCCTCGCCGACCTGGGCGGCTGAGCCACCCCGCCCACACCGAGGGGTGCGGTGTAAGGAAGGGCACCCTATTAACGCCTCGTGTATAGGAGGGGTCCCTTCCTAACACCTGCACACCTAACACCTGCACACCTGCACGGCTCAGTCAGCCGGGCGCAGGGCGCGGTAGGCCGCCCACGGGACGGCGGGACGCGGCAAGCCTCGCCGGTCCAGGTAGCGACGGGTCGCGGCCCGGGTGGTCCGCACCGTACGCAGCGAATCCGTCATCCGGGCCTTGTGCCGTGCCGCCGGCTCGACCAGTCTGTGCGGGCGCAGCGTCCAGCCGTCGGCGCTACGGACCAGCTCACCGCGCACGTTGGCGTTGTGCAGGCTCCACAACTGCGCGTCGTGCCGGTGCACCAGCAGACTCGCCGCGCCCTCGACCGGGTCCACCCCGTCCGGCACCACCACCCGGTAGCCGCCCGACCCGGCAGTCGCGGTGGTCCGCACCAGCAGCGGTGCGCCGGCACCGTCCCGGGCCGCCAGCACCACACTGGGGTACGCCGCCAGCACCTCCGCGCCGATCAGCGGAGCCGCCGCCCCGCTCTCAGCCGACACCGCACCGGCTTCGGTGGTGGTCGGCAGCGGACGGGTGGTCACCTCGGTCGGGGTGACGGTGATCAGCAGTCGCATGAAGTAGAAGTCGGTGAACATGGTCGCCGGCCAGTCGAGGTACTTGCGGCAGTTCGGCTGACGCTGGAACATCCGGGTCCAGAAGACGCCCAGGTCCCCGGTCGGCTCGGTGTGCACCTCGTCGGGGCAGTGCGCCGTGCCGCGTACCAGGATCTGCTCGGGTGTGGTCAGGCCGCTGGCCGTGGGGTCGGAGAAGAGCAGCGCCACCCGGCCGTCGCGGCGCACGTTGAACGCCTTCTGCGGATACCCCAACGAGGTGGTGAGCATGATCGTGCCGTCCGGACGGAGCAGCCCGGACGTCGGCCAGGCGACCGGTGTGCCGTCCTTGGCGAGCGTCGCCAGCTCACAGGTGCGGTACGCGGAGATCGTTGAGCCGAGCGCGGATTCGGACACGATGACGCCGGGGGACGATTGCATGCCCGGAATCGTAGTCAGCGTCGCAATTCGACGGTTACGCCACCCATGGCACCTCGGCGGCCGGCCCGAGATGCTCGGCCGCCGGCCCGAGATGTTAGGAAGGGCCCCCTACTATGCACGAGGCGTTAATAAGGTGCCCTTCCTTACATCCGTCAGGTTGCGGGCTGCGGGCTCTCCGGAGCCTCCTCGCCGACCCGGTGAGCGCGGACCTTGTGCCCCACGCTGGTCAGGCAACGGCCGCTGGGCAGGTCGAAACGCCATCCGTGCAGCTGGCAGGTGAGCTGGTCGCCCTCGACGATGCCGAACCGGCTCAGGTCGGCCTTCAGGTGCGGGCAGCGCCGCTGCACCACCCAGTCGCCCAGGGTGATGTCCTCGGCGTCCACCGCCCGCTCGTGCTCGTCGTACCAACCCTCGGCGTACTGGAGGCGCTCGGTGGAGAGGCACTTGAAGAAGGCGTACACGAACTCGTTGTACTGGCCGATCCGGGCGGCCGAGAAGCGGCAGGAGAGGAAGAGCGAGTTGACCCAGTCCACCTCGTCGATGTGCAGCAGGTGCTCCACCAGCGCCCGTTCGGTGCGGAACCGGTAGCGCACCTTCTCGTCCGCGTACGGCCGGACCTGCTTGCCGGGGAAGTCGACCACGATGGATTCGATGCTCTCGCCGTCGTAGCCCACCAGGTCGAAGCGGACCGGACCACCGACACCCTTGGCGAGATAGATCGACTCGTCCAGCAGCGGCTCGATCCGGCGCTTCATCTCCTTGAGCACGTCCACCTCGGGGTGCCGCCAGGACGCCTTCTCCGCCTCGATCACCGGCCGCTTGCGCTCGCGCATCTCCTCCAGGTGGGCGACCTTGTTCGCGAAGAACTCCTCGATCGGGACCGGGTGGGTGGTGGTCGCCCCCTCGGTGGTCACCTCGGCGACGCTGCCGGGCAGCAGCACGATGCCGTTGGTGCCGCCGACCTTGGCGTACTCGCTCAGGAAGACCGACTGGTCGGGGAAGATGTTCCCCTCGTCACCGAAGATGTCGTTGAACTGCCACAGCTCGTCGTCGAGGAAGCACGGCGGGCCGGCGATCGGGAAGACGTGGTCGGCCTTGAGGTCGTCGATGTAGCGCCAGGTGCGGTCGAACTGCCGGTCCCGCTTCTGCTTGCCGAACGCCGTCTTCGCCGACTGCGGCAGCTCGTAGACCATCGGGTACCAGATCGCGCCGGAGAATTGGAGCAGGTGTGCGTGCACGTGTCCCAGCTCGGCGAAGGTGGTCAGGTCGGTGGGACGGGCGTCGTTCTGGTTGAGCAGCCGGACACCGTCGTACTCCACCCAGAGTGAGGAGTCTCCGATCGGGCCGTCGGTCGGGCTGGTCAGCGCCTGGATCATGATCTTCAGGCCACCGTCCAGCTCGTACACCTCCTCGTTGCGGGTCTTCAGGAACTTCGTGAAGCCCAACGCCCGGAACTCGTCCTCCATCTCCGAGGTGGGGAACTCCGGCAGCAGCACGGTGGCCTTCTTCGACACGTACCGCTTCAGGTGCGCCGCGTCGAAGTGGTCCCGGTGCAGGTGCGAGACGTACAGGTAGTCGACGTCGCCGAGGGTCTCCCAGTCGAGCAACGAGTTGTCCGGGAACGGGAACCAGGAGGCGAAGTAGGCCGGGTTCACCCACGGGTCGCACAGGATGCTGCCCGCAGCCGTGTCGATCCGCATGCTCGCGTGCCCGGTACCGGTCACTCGCACCGCAGTTCCCCCTCAAAAAAGACAATCAAGGTGTACGTCAGAACGCTACCGGAGGCAGTCTGGTCTGCGCCCCGCGACGCCGCCATAGTCGCCCGCCCCACCCGGCCGGGCCGAAGGTCCCGAGGTAGGAACGGCCCGTCCGGCCCCGCGTATCCGCCCCACCGCAGGTCCCCTCCCGGGTGGCGTGCCAGACTAACCGGAGATCCGAACGCGAGGAAGGACCGACAGTGGCGGGAAGCGAGCCGGTAACGTCGCCAGACCAGCACAAGCCCGGGCACCGCAAGGCCGGGCGGATCGGCGCGGTCCTCACCGCGTTCGCGATGCTGGCCATGCTCTGCGGCAACCACGAGGGCAGGGTCGAGGACCTCTGGCTGATCGGGGTCGCCGCGCTCCTGCTGCTCATCGTGATCGGCGACTCGGTGCTGCGGCGCAACGGCCTGCGCTCCTGAGCCGACCGGAGACACGACGTACGACGAGGGCCCGTCCCCCAGGGGGCGGGCCCTCGTCGTGCCGCCAGGCAGGGCGGCTCTCGTCGTGGTGTCTCAGCGGCCGAAGAGGATGTCCTGCACGTTCTTCAGCGCGGAGTCGACCTCGGCCTCGAAGTAGCCGCCCTGCACGAGCCCGAACCGGAGCGTGTCCAGGTCCTTCGGGTTGACCGGCATCGGGTTCCGGCCGGCCATCCCACCGAGCAGGGTGTCGAAGAACCGGTCCACCTGGTCGGGGTCGTACCCGCTGCCGAAGCGACGCACCTGGAAGCTGCGCCTGATCTCGTCCACCCGGTAGAGGTCGCTGCCGGGCGGCCCGGCCATCGGCGGGCCGGTCATGGCCGGCGGGGCACCCAGGGAGGGCACGCCCATCGACGGGCCGCCGATCGCCTGCTGCGGCAGGCCGGGTGGGCCTCCCTGCGGGCCACGACGCGGCTCGCGGTCCGGCATCCGGATCTCCGCGGTCATGTCGGCCCGACCGTGGCGTCCCGCCTCGAAGCCGTCGAACCGCTGCTCGTCCGGCGGACCGTAGCCGCCCCGACCCTCCGGTGGGCCGTATCTGCCCCGACCCTCCGGCGGACCGTATCCGCCCGGACCGTCCGGCGGACCGTAGTCCGGTGCGCCGTACCCACCGGGGCCGTCCTGCGAACCGTACCCACCTGGGCCGTCCGGCGGACCGTATCCGCCGGGACCGTCAGGTGAGCCGTACCCACCCGGGCCGTCCTGCGGGCCGTACCCGCCGCGCCCCTCGGGCGGACCGTACCCGCCGGAACCGGCGGGCAGGCCGCGCGGCGG
>NZ_SISL01000740.1:0-1765 GCF_004307965.1 Verrucosispora sp. SN26_14.1
GACCCCGCTGACCGCGCTGGCGCTGGGGCCGCTCGCCGCCCGCGCCGGCCTGCCCGACGGGGTGCTCAACGTGGTGACCGGTGGGGCCGAGGAAGGCCACCGGCTCGCCGCCCACCCGGACGTGGACCTGGTCTCGGTCACCGGCGGTACGGCCACCGGCCGACGGGTGCAGGCGGCGGCGGCCCGGCACGTCGCGCGTACCCATCTGGAACTGGGCGGCAACAGCCCGCTCGTGGTGTTCGCCGACGCCGACCTGGACCGGGCCCTGGACGCCGCTCTCTCGCTCGGGTTCTTCAACGCCGGGCAGGACTGCACCGCCGCCGCCCGGTTCCTGGTGCAGCGCTCGCGCTACGACCAGTTCGCCGAGACGCTGGCCCGGCGGACCGCCCGGTTGACCGTCGGCGACCCGCTGCACGAGGTGGACCAGGGGTCGCTGATCGACCGGGCCAACCGGGACCGGGTCGCGGCGCTGGTCGCGGACGCCGTGGCGGCGGGCCACACCCCGCTGACCGGCGGGCGGATCGTGCACCCGGACGGGCTGCCCGACGGGGCGTTCTACGCGCCGACCGTCTTCGCCGGTGTCCCGGACGACGCGCCGATCGTCGCCGAGGAGGTCTTCGGACCGGTGGTGACCGTGCAGCCCTTCGACGACGAGGACGAGGCGCTGCACCGCGCCAACGACTCGCCGTACGGGCTGGCCGCCGCCGTCTACACGCGTGACGTCGGCCGGGCGATGCGGTTCGCCCGCGACCTGGAGGTGGGTCAGGTCTGCGTCAACTCCTTCGGCGTCGGCGCGGAGGAGATGCCGCACGGCGGGGTGAAACAGTCCGGCCACGGCAGCGACCTGTCCCGGTACGGCTTCGAGGAGTTCACCCGACTCAAACACGTCGTGGTGCACCTCGGCGAAGCCGACGTGGCGACCGCACGGGAGGGTGGGACCGATGACTGACCCCGAGCGGGAGCGGCTCGCCGCCCTGCGCGCCGCCGTCCCGCTGCTGGCGACCAGGGCGTACCTGTTCAGTGGTGGGATCGCGCCGCTGGCCGAGCCGGTACGCGCCGAGATGGCGACCTGGGTCGACCGGTGGGCGGGCGACCCGCTGACGCACCGCGCCGACTACTTCGGTGACTGGGGCCGGTTGCGCACCGAGTTCGCCGGTCTGGTCGGTGCGACACCGGCGGAGGTCGCGATCACCGAGAACACCTCCCGCGCGACGAACCTGGCACTGCGGCTGCTGGGCCTGCCGGCCGGCTCGACGGTGCTGGTCGACGACACCACGTACCCGACGATGGCCTGGGCCGCGCTCCGCCACGGCCTGCGGGTCCGGCTGGTCCGCCGGGCACCGGACGAGGCGGCGGTGGACGCCTTCGCCGCACTCACCGATCCGGGTACGAGCTGTCTCGCCGTCTCCCATGTGGCCGCGCTCGACGGCTACCGGCACGAGCTGGCGGACCTGGCCGGTCTCTGCGCCGACCGGGGGATGCGGTTGTTCGTCGACGCCGCGCAGTCCACCGGCGTGGTGCCGGTCGACATGGCCCGCGACGGGATCGACGCGCTGGTCAGCACCGCGATGAAGTGGCTGCTCGGCCCGCCCGGGATCGGTTTCCTCGCGGTCCGGGAGGCCGCCGCCACCGGCACGCCGCTGGACGTCGGCTACGTCAGCGCCCGGATCGCGGATTCGTACCAGCTCACCGAACTCCCACCGGTACCGTCCGGCGCGGCCGGCACCGAGGTGGGGTTGGCCGCGCTGCCGCTGCTCGCGGCGGC
>NZ_SISL01000741.1:0-1763 GCF_004307965.1 Verrucosispora sp. SN26_14.1
CCGGAGCAGTTCCCGGCGGCGCAGCGCGCGGACCGCCCGGATCGCCTCGACCGGGTCGGTGTGGCGGGCGGCCGCGGCGGCGAACCCGTCGCCGAGCACCTCGCGGGGCCGGGGGGTCAGCTCGCTCTCCTCGGCCAGCAGACGCAGCGACTCGGGTTCCCGGCTCAGCAGGTCGGCGACGTACCGGGAGGAGGAGAGCACCCGGGCCAGCCTGCGGGCCACCGGGCCGGAGTCACGCAGCAGGCGCAGATACCAGGGGGTGCTGCCGAGGGAGTCGGAGACCTGGCGGTAGTTGAGCAGGCCACGGTCGGGTTCCGGGGCGTCGGCGAACTCGCTGAGCAGCACCGGCAGCAGGGTGCGCTGGATGGCGGCGGTGCGGCTCACCCCGCCGGTGAGGGCCTGGAGGTGACGCAGCGCCCCGGCCGGGTCGGCGAATCCGAGGATCTCCAGCCGGTTGCGGGCCGCCTCCGGGGTCAGGCGCAGGCCGTCGGCGGGTACCCGGGCCACCGACTCCAGCAGCGGCCGGTAGAGCAGTTTGGCGTGCAGTCGGCGTACCTCGGTGGCGTGGGTGACCCACTCGGCGCGGAACTCCTCGACGGCGCTGCGTCCCGGCGTGGCGGTGTAGCCGAGCGCGGCGGCGAGCCAACGCAGCGCGCCCGGTTCGGTCGGCACGGTGTGGGTGCGCCGCAGGCCCTGGAGTTGCAGGCGGTGCTCGACGCCGCGTAGGAAGCGGTAGCCGCGCAGCAGCGCCTCCCCGTCGGCCCGGCCGACGTAGCCGCCGGTGACCAGCGCCCGCAGGGTGGGGATGGTGCCGGGTGCGCGCAGGGACTCGTCGCCCCGGCCGTGCACGAGTTGCAGCAACTGCACCGCGAACTCGATGTCGCGCAGGCCGCCGGGACCGCGCTTGATCTCGCGTTCCTGCTCCTTGGCCGGGATGTTGTCGATGATCTTCCGACGCATGGCCCGGACGTCCTCGACCGCCTCGGGCCGCTCGGCGGCGTGCCAGAGCAGCGGCGCCAGCTCATTGATCCACTCCCGGCCGAGCGCCAGGTCACCGGCGGCCGGACGGGCCTTGAGCAGCGCCTGGAACTCCCAGGTGCGGGCCCAGCGCCGGTAGTACGCCAGGTGGCTGGCGAGCGTACGCACCAGCGGCCCCCGGTTGCCCTCGGGACGCAGCGCGGCGTCGACCGGCCAGGCGACCAGCCCGCAGATGTGGATCAGCCGGGTGGCGACGGTGGTGGCCGCCGCCAGGTCGTCGTCCTCGGCGGCCACGAAGATCACGTCGACGTCCGAGACGTAGTTCAGCTCGCCGCCGCCGCACTTGCCCATCGCCACCACGCCCAGGCGCGGCTCCCGGGCGCCCTCGGGCAGCTCGGTCACGGCGATCGCGTACGCGGCGGTGAGGGTGGCGTCGGCCAGCGCGGAGAGTGCGGCCATGGTCTGCTCCAGGCCGCGCCCGCCGGTCAGGTCGGCCGCCGCGACGCGCAGCAGCGCCAGCCGGTACGCCCGACGCAGCACCGCCACCGGGTTGCCCTCGCCGGTCAGGTCCAGCCGCCCGTCGGCGGTCGGGGCGAGCCCGTCCGACTCGGTGCGCAGCACCGTCCACTGGTCCGGGTTGGCGACGAGGTGGTCGCCCAGTGCCGAGGAGGCGCCCAGCACGGCGATCAGTCGACGGCGCAGCCCCGGATCGTCGTGCAGCGCGGCCAGCAGCGGCGACCCGGCGCCGATGCCTCCGGTCGAGGCGGCCACCGGCTGCCCCTGGG
>NZ_SISL01000742.1:0-1763 GCF_004307965.1 Verrucosispora sp. SN26_14.1
GGCCCACCGGCGCGCGACCACCACCCGGGCGGTACGGGCCGCCGCCGCACCGAGGACGCCGGCCACCGCGACGACCGTCCTGACCCGTCCCACTCGCACCTCCGGATCCGTGTCCGCCCCGATCGTCCGGATCGGCGGCCCGACCGGCGGACGGAACCTCCCCACGGTCGCCCGGGGTCAGGTGAACCCGACTCGCCCCGAAGGGGTGAACCGCTGCCGGTGGGGTAACCGCCCGCCGCAGGACCGGGGGAGGGATACGCGTCCGTGGGGGTGGGCCGGATGCCGGATGACCGCAGCACCGTACGGACCGCCGGGGCGGTCGGCGTACCGGCCGGCCCGCCCCTGCTGGCGTCGCGGCTGACGCCTGCCGTGCTGCCGAGACCGGTGGTGCTGCGTCCCCGGCTGGCCCGACTGCTGGACGAGGGGGTGGCGTCCCCGGTCACGCTGGTCCGTGCGCCCGCCGGTTGGGGCAAGACGACGCTCCTCGCGTCGTGGCGGCAGGCCGTGACCGAGGCCGACCCGGACGCCCCGGCACCGGCCTGGATCTCGGTGGAGGCGGGCGACGACAGCGACCGCCTCTGGTCGTACCTGGCGGCGGCGCTGCGATCGGTCGCGGACCCGGGAGGGGACCCGGCCGCGACGCCGGTGCCCGACCGCGCCCCGCGCCCGGACGAGCTGGAGGTGCTCGCCGCCGCCCTGGCCGCCCGGGAGCGACCCGTGGTGCTGGTCCTGGACGACCTGCACCGCGTCACCGATCCGGCTGCCCTGGCCGGACTGGAGTTCCTGCTGCGCCACACCGAGCAGCGGCTGCGGGTGGTGGCGGCCGGGCGCGCGGGCCTGCCGCTGGCGGTGCACCGGCTGCGACTGGCCGGTGAACTGACCGAGATCGGTCCGGGTGACCTGGCCTTCACCGCCGACGAGGTGGCCGATCTGCTGACCGCGCACGGCGTGGCGGTGCCGGCCGCCGCCGTCGAGCGGCTGCGCGGGCGTACCGAGGGCTGGGCGGCGGCCCTGCGGATCACGGCGCTCGCGCTGCACGGGCAACCGGACCCGGACCGGTGGATCACCCAGCTCGGCGCGGACCAGCCGGCGATCGCCGGCTACCTGCGCGAGGAGGTGCTCGCCGGGCTGGAACCGGCGGATCGGGACCTGCTGCGCCGCGCGGCGGTCACCGACACCGTCTGCGCCGGGCTGGCGGTGGCGCTGACCGGCGACACCGACGCGGAGGGGCGGCTCGGCGCGCTCGCCGAGGACGTCGGCCTGCTGCACCCCGACGGTGGCCGTCCGGTCTGGTACAGGTGCCATCCGCTCCTGGCCGACCTGCTGCGCCGCGAACTGGCCCGGTTGCCCGCCGAGGAACAGCGTGACCTGCACCTGCGCGCGGCGAGCTGGTATGCCGGCAACAGCCGACCGGCGGACGCGCTGCGGCACGCGCTCGTGGGCGGCGACTGGACGACCGCGACCGACCTCTTCGTGACCGGCTGGCCGGAGTTGGCGTACGACCGGGGTGGCCCGACCGGGCCGGTGCCCGCGCCGCCCCCGGCGGAGGCGGTGTCACGGGACCCGGAACTGGCGCTGGCCTGCGCCGCCCAGCGGACCCTCGACGGCGACGCCGACGCGGCCCACCAGCACCTGCGCCTGGCCGCCGGGCACGCCGAGGCCCTGCCGGAGCCGCGCCGCAGCCGGTTCGCCCGGCTGGTCGCCGCCGTCGAACTCACCCTGGCCCGGCTGGCCGGCGACGTCGAGGCGGTACGCGCCACCGC
>NZ_SISL01000743.1:0-1727 GCF_004307965.1 Verrucosispora sp. SN26_14.1
AGAGGTGTCTAAGAGACAGGACCACCACCGGCACGTCCGCGCGCTGGCATGCCTCCACCATGCGGTGGGCGTGCGGCAGCCGCATCGGCAGCGCGCACGCCAGCGCGACCGCGTCCGCGTCGTGGCGGTGCAGGTACGACACCAGGTGCGCGGCGGGCACGCTGGCCCCGAGGAAGGTCACCTGCCAGCCACGCAGCCGCAGCATCTCGGCGACCAGTCGCGCCGGCAGCGCGTGCCACTCGCCGTCCATGCAGGCCACCACGATCCGACCCCGGGTCGGCCGCACCTCGCGATACGCCGCGATCGCCCCCACCACCCGCTCGCTGATGTGGGTGGCGGCATGTTCCTGGGCCACGCTCCACTCGTTGCGGGCCCACCGCTCCCCCACCTCGGCCTGGGCCGGGGCGACCAGTTCGAGCAGCAGCCGTTCGGCCGGCACCCCACCGTCGAGCAGGCCCCGGGCCACCTCGATGGCGGCCGGCTCGTCGGCCTCGGCGAGACAGTGCAGGTAGTCCTCGTACGCGGCGGCGGAGAGGACACCTCTGGTCGCGGTGGTCACGACCCGGTCGTCCCTGCCCCGTCCCCAGGTGGGGTGGGCACCGCGTGCAGGTGCCGGTGCGAGCGCGGGCCGGCGCCGGTGGCGCGCAGCGCGAGCACCGCGATGTCGTCGTGGTCGCGGTGGGCCAGCCAGTCGCAGGTGACCTGCTCGATCCGCTCGGCCAGGGCGGGCGCGGGCATCCGCTGGCAGTCGGTCACCGCCTGCACCAGCCGGTCGGTGCCGAGCTGCTCGTCGCCGCGCCGTCCGCCGCGTGCCTCGGTCACCCCGTCGCTGTAGAGCAGACACGTCTCACCGGGGGCGAGCCGGACGGTGACCTGACCGACCCGCGGGTCCGGCACCACGCCGATGAGCATTCCGCGCAGCGGCAACTGCTCCACCTCGCCGGAGGCCCGCAGCACCAGCGGCGGCAGGTGCCCGCCACCGGCCAGCGTCAGCGACAGGCCGCCGTCGCGGTGCGGCCGGACCACGCCCAGCACCAGCGTGGCGAACCGGCCCTGTCCGTGCGCCAGGGTGGTCTCCAGCAGCGCGTCGTTGAGCAGCTGCAACAGGCGGGCCGGCTGCTGCTCGACCCGGTGCAGCGCGTGCAGGCACTGCCGTAGCTGGCCGGTGAAGACGGCCGCCTCCACACCCTTGCCGGAGACGTCGCCGAGGAAGAACACCGAGCCGCCGTCGGGCAGCCGGTGGGAGCCGTAGAAGTCGCCGCCGATGCGCAGCCCCGCCTGGGCGGGGCGGTACGCCGTGCCCCACTGCACGCCCGGTGCCTCCACCGGCTCCACCGGCAGCAGGCTGGACTGCAGGGTGTCGGCGACCTCCGCCTGTTCGCGATAGAGCAGCGCGGTGGTCAGGGCCGCACCGGCGCGGGCGGCGAACGCCCCGATCAGGTCGACGTCCTCCTCGGCGTACCAGTCGGTGGCCGCGCGGGCCACCAGCAGCACTCCGGCGGGCGCGTCCCGGCCGGGAAGCTGCACCAGGCGGGCGCAGACGTCGGCGGCGGCCGACCCGGGCAACCAGCCCGCCTCGACGGCCTGTTCGACGAGCCAGTCGACGGTGTGCGGCTGGACTCCCCGGAGGCTGTCGGCGACCGCCTGCGGCAGCTCGGTGACGGAGAGCACGCCCCGCTCCACCACCGGCGCGTCGTCGTCGGCGCGGCTGGCCCGCCACCAGCGGG
>NZ_SISL01000744.1:0-1760 GCF_004307965.1 Verrucosispora sp. SN26_14.1
CGCCGACCGCCAGCGCCACGACCGTGCCCGCGCCCGGGCGGTCGTCGACGGTGGCCGAGGTCGTGGTGCTCACCGGCGGCGCCTCGGCCGGCGCGGGCAGGGCCGGCGAAGGCGGTACGGGCGTTCGTGCGGCGTCCCACTCCCCCGGCTCCACCAGCCGACCCACGCCGGCCTCCCGGGGCAGCCGGAAACCCCAGTCGAGCAGGGCGGCACCCTGCTCCCAGCCGCGCTGCGGTCGGGGCTCGGCACCGAGCAGCGTGACCACCAACCGGCGACCGTCGCGCTCGGCGGCGCCGACGTAGGTGTGCCGTGCGTAGTCGGTGAAGCCGGTCTTGCCGCCCAGCGCACCCGGATAGCGGTGCACGAGCTGGTTCTCGTTCTGGATCTGGAAACCCCTGGCGCCCAGCCCCCGCTGGGCCGGGATCCGGGTGCGTTCGGTGAGCGCGTACCGGCGGAACGTCGGGTCGGCGAAGCAGGCCCGGGCGATCAGCGCCAGGTCGTACGCGCTGGTGAACTGCCCCGGACCGTCCAACCCGGACGGCGTGACCGCGTGCGTCTGCAACGCGCCGAGGTGCCGGGCGTACTCGTTCATCGCCCGCACCCCGCCCGCCGCACCGTCCGGGCCACCGCCGAGGCGGGCCAGCGCGTTGGCCGCCTCGTTGCCGGACTGCAACAGCAGACCGAGCCAGAGCGTCTCCACCCGGTACCGGCCACCGGGCAGCAGCCCGACCGCCGACGAGCCGGGCGCGATGTCCAGGTCCTCCCGGGTCACCCTGATCACCTGCTCCGGATCGAGTCGGGGCAGCATGGTCGCGGCCAGCAGCAGTTTCTGCACGCTGGCCGGGGTGGCGTACTCGTGCGGGCCACAGCCACCGAGCACGGTGCCGGTGTCCAGATCGGCCACCAGCCACGAGGTCGCGGTCACCCTCGGCGGGGCCGGTACGCCCGGCGGCACGACGAGTCCCGAGGTCGCCAGCGGCTCCCCGCCGACCACCCGGTGCTCCGGGTCCGAGGGTGGCGGGGTCGGCCGGGGCGAGCGGGTCACCTTCGGCGCGACGGCCTTCGGGCAGGGCACCGCAGCAGTCGGCGTGGCGGCCGGCGCAGCAGGCGGCGGCGACACGGCGGCGACACGGTCGGTGATCGCAGCCGCACCGGCAGTCGCGGGGATCGCCACGATCGCGAGGACGACGACGGCGACGGAGAAGGCCCGGACGCTCATGAAGACGCAGACTAACGGCACGATCGGCGGCCGCACCCGATCGGTCGGACCGCCGACTCGACGCGAGGGTGCGGATCTTCCACACGCACCGGTTGAACCGATCCCGCGCGCCCCCCGTATCCACAGCCGAACACACCACAACGTTCGGACCTGCGGCGGGAGCGCTCCCGAAGCGCGTCCGACGGTCACCCCGGGACAGGCTCCGGCATGCGGAACGGCCGCCGCTGTCGAGGCTCCCGGGCTTCCCACGGCGCTTCAGCCGGCGGCCGCCGACGCGGTCGGCCCGCCCGGCGGTCATTCATGAGGAGAGAATCATGGTCAGGCGTACCCAGAAGCAGCGGAAGCAAGCCGCCCTGAAAGTCGGCGGCGTCGGCATCCTCGCGGTCGCGCTGCTCGGCGCGGGCTTGACGCTGGCCTCCGCCGACGACAGCGCCGGGGCGGCGCAGACGGCGAACTGCCCGACGGTCCGGGACAAGCTCTCCGGCGTACCCGCCGCCGCCGTCGCCGGCGTCGAGCAGGAACTGGCCAACCTCGACAAGCA
>NZ_SISL01000745.1:0-1673 GCF_004307965.1 Verrucosispora sp. SN26_14.1
CGAGGTGTATAAGAGACAGCTGCCCGCCCTGCCCGCACGGCGAGACGCATTCGGCGATCATGGAGTTGTGGTAGCCGCGAAAAGGGCGAATAAGGCCAAAACTCTAGCCACAACTCCATGATCGACGAGGCGAGATGCCACCCGCACGCCGGAAGCGGCAGCGTGCGGGTGGCTGCTTCGTGGGGGTGACGTTGGGCGGGCTGTCTCGTGTGGGTGGCCCGGCGGGGCTTGCGCGGGGATGCCGAGTCGCTGAGTCAGGACCTGTCGGCGACGTACGTGCCGCGTTGCGGGACGGTGAACGCGAGTCCTCGTTCGCGTAGGAGGCGTACCGCCGCGCGGGCGGTTCCACGAGCCACACCGTGCTCCTGCTGTAGCTGCTTCTCGCTGGGCAGTGGGTGGTTGGCGGGAAGCTCGCCGCTTTCGATCTTCGCGGCCAGGAGATCCGCCAACTGAACGTAGACGGGCGTCGGGCTCATCGGATTGACCACGACAGAAACCTATGAATGCGGTAGACGACCATAGCCGTTCGGTACGTCTATAGACGTACAGGGACGTACAGGGTTACCTTCTGTAGGTGGTCGTAAACATGCTGGTGGGAGGTTCGGTGAAGCGCTGGTGGTGGCGTCGTCGTGGTCGTGGGCCGTTGCTCGACCGGGTGGGTCCGGCCACCGCCTATCCGGAGCAGGCGGGTGCGTACCGGGCGGGAGCGTGTCGGTGAACGAGAGCCGCGTCCCGGTCGAGGTCGAGTTGTCCTGGGCGGTCATCGACGGTCACCGGATCCGGCGATGCCTCCGGTGTCACGCGGACGGCTGGTGTCCGAGGGTGGCGGTCGCCCGGGCGAGGATCCTGGCGTGGCGGCGGGTGCGGGAGCCCTGGCCGTCGGACTGAGGCTCGGGCCTGGATGGTGGGCCGGTCTGCCGTGACTCGCGGACAACTCCGGGATTCTGCAACAAACCTGCACATCTCTACTCTTGCGCCGCGAGTAAGCGCTTTCCTAGCCTGAGATTACATCGATGTTTCGCTCTATGGCCAGTTCGAGAGCTTACGAAACTCAGTCACCTGCGGTGTCGGGCTGTGCAGGACGTGTCTCGCGCCGCGCTTACTCCCGAGGAGTCCAACAGTGAGAACCACAGTGCGACACAGGCTTCTGGCCGGCGGCACCGCAGTGGTCGCGGCGGCCGTGGTGGTCGCGGCGCTGCCGTTGACCCACGCGTCGGGAGCGGCGGACGGGCTCGTCGCCGCCTCGGTCGTCGCCAACGCGACCAACCTCAGCATCGGTGCCGGCGCCGACGGCTCCAGCAAGGGCGGCAGCACCAGTTACGGCAACGTGATCGACGGCGACGTGGGCACATACTGGTCGCCGTCCGGCTCGACCGGCCGCATCTCGGTCAAGTGGGGTTCCGCCACCACGGTCGGCGCGGTCACCATCCGCGAGGCGTCCGGCGCGGTCGGGGTCATCGGCGGCTGGCGACTGGTCAACAACGACACCGGCGCCACGCTGGCCAGCGGCACCGGGGCCGGGACGATCACCTTCGTCGCCGCCTCGCTGCGCAAAATCAACTTCGAGATCACCAGCGCGAGCGGTACGCCGAGGGTCGCCGAGTTCGAGACGTACGCCTCCGGCACGACGACCCCGCCGACCACGCCGCCGCCGACGACCGGGCCGACCACCC
>NZ_SISL01000746.1:0-1710 GCF_004307965.1 Verrucosispora sp. SN26_14.1
CGAGATGAGCGCTAGTCTCGTGGGCTCGGAGAAGTGTATAAGACACAGGAACCCCACCGGCGCGGCCGTCTCCGCCGACCGGGCCGCCGCGCTGCGCGCCCTGCTCGCCGAGTACGCCGACCTGCTGCTGATCGAGGACGACCACGCCGCCGAACTGGCCCGGGTGCCGCTGCACCCGCTGGCCGGCGCGACCGCCAGTTGGGCCTTCCTCCGCTCGGTGAGCAAACCGTTCGGCCCCGACCTGCGGCTGGCCGTGCTGGCCGGGGACGAGACCACGGTGGCCCGGGTGGCCGGACGGGCCCGCGTCGGCGCCGGTTGGGTCTCCACCGTGCTGCAACGCCTGGTGCTCTCGCTCTGGCACGACCCGGCGGTGACCGCCTCGGTCGCGCGGGCCGCCGACAGCTACGAACGGCGGCGCGACGGGTTGATCGCCGCCCTGGCCGTCCGTGGCCTGCCCGCCCACGGACGCAGCGGCATCAACGTGTGGCTGCCGGTGGCCGACGAGACCCTCGCCGCGACCGTGCTGCGGGACGCCGGCTGGCTGGCCGCCCCGGGCGCGCTCTACCGCATCGCCGGTCCGTCCGCGTTGCGGATCACCGTCAGCGCGCTGGACGAGGAGGACCTACCGGCGCTGGCCGACGCGCTGGCCCGGGCGGCACGCCCTGCCGCACCCGCCGGGTTCAGTGCCTGACCGATCTGCCCGTGACCTGCCCGTACGGCCGAACTGCCGGCCTTGTTCGCGTGGCCCGCGCCACACCGGGTAGAACAGTCGCCATGGCCGACACCGACACCGCACCGGGCGCCCAACGGTTCATCCCGCCGCGCGCCGACACGCTCGACGACCTGCGCGCCGCCGCTGCCGGCTGCCGGGGCTGCGAGCTGTACCGCGACGCCTCTCAGACCGTCTTCGGTCGGGGCGACGCCGGAGCCCGGGTGGTCTTCGTCGGCGAGCAGCCCGGCGACCTGGAGGACCAGAAGGGACTGCCCTTCGTCGGCCCGGCGGGTCGGCTGCTCCGCAGGGCGGTCGACGACGCGGGGCTGGACCCTCGGCAGATCTATCTCACCAACGCGGTGAAGCACTTCCGCTTCGAGCTGCGCGGCAGGCGGCGCATCCACCAGACGCCGGACCGGGTGCACATCACCGCCTGCCGGCCCTGGCTGGTCGCCGAGTTCGCCCGCCTGCACCCGGAGATCGTGGTGGTGCTCGGGGCGACCGCCGCGAAGGCGCTGCTCGGCCCGACGTTCCGGGTCACCCGCCAGCGTGGCGAACTGCTGCCCTGGCCGGCCGCCGCGCAGCATCCCGAGGACTTCCAGCGGGTCCCGGTGGACAGCGCCGGGCACACCGCCGACGCCCCCGCCGCCCGGCTGCTGGCCACCATCCACCCGTCGGCGGTGCTGCGCGCCGACAACCAGGACGTCGCCTACGACGGCCTCGTCGCCGACCTGAAGGTGGCGGCCCGCGCACTCACCCGGTGACCGTCCGGCGGTGCCACACTTGCCGCCATGCGCCCGCATCTGCACGAACGCGACCGCGACGAGTCCCCGGTGACCTCACCGGCGCCCGTCGACGTCGCGTCGCTCCAGCGGCGTACCCTGCGACTGCTCTGCGGCACCCAGGTGCTCGGCGGGATCGGGGTGACCATCGGCTTCGCCGTCGGGGCGCTGCTCGTCGCCGAGCTCGCCGGCACCGCCGCGGCCGGTCTGGCGCCG
>NZ_SISL01000747.1:0-1676 GCF_004307965.1 Verrucosispora sp. SN26_14.1
ATATGTGTATAAGCTACAGGCCTGCGTCCGTCGGCTCGGCGCGAGCGTGTCGCTGCCGCACCGGGCCGACATCGACCAGCTCTACGTCCCGGCACCCTGACCGGGACGGCCGGTCGGGCGTCCGCCGCCGTGTCCCGGTGCGGTGTCGGCGTCGGTGCGGAACGCCCGGCGGTACGCCGACGGTGAGGTCCGCATCGCCCGGGCGAAGTGGTGGCGGTAGGTGACCGACGTGTCGAAGCCGACCGCGGCGGCGATCTCCGTGACCGGTGCGTCGCTCGTCTCCAGCAGCGCCAGGCTGGCCCGGATCCGCTGGTCGATCAGCCACCGGATCGGGCTGGTGCCGGTGGCACGGGCGAAGTGCCGCAGGTAGGTGCGCGGTGACATGTGCGCCTGCCGGGCCAGCGTCGCCACCGTCAGCGGTGCGGGCAGGTGCGCCAACGCCCAGGCGAGGCTGCCGGCGATCCGGTCGTCGTCCGGGCCGGTGGTCACCGGGGCCTCGATGAACTGCGCCTGACCGCCGTCGCGGTGCGGCGGGATCACCAGCCGCCGGGCCACCGCGTTGGCCACCGCCACCCCGTGGTCCCGCCGGACCAGGTGCACGCAGAGGTCCAGACCGGCGGCGCTGCCCGCGCTGGTGAGCACGTCACCGTCGTCGAGGTACAGCACGTCGGGATCCACCGTCACCTGCGGGTAGCGGCGGGCCAGCAGGTCGGCGTACCGCCAGTGGGTGGTGGCCCGACGGCCGTCGAGCAGGCCGGCGCCGGCCAGCGCGAACGCGCCGGAACAGAGGGAGACGAGCCGGGCGCCGCCCCGGTGCGCCCGGCGCAGGGCGGCGACCAGTTCGGGTGACGGCGTGCCGTGCACGTCGGGCACCCCGGGCACGATCACCGTCCCGGCGGCGGCCAGGTCGTCCAGGCCGTACGGGCTGTGCAGGCCGGCGCCGCCGACCAGCGGCACCGGGCCGGGCCGTTCGGCGCAGAGCCGCAGCGTGTACCAGGGCACGCCCAGCTCGGGCCGGGGCAGACCGAAGACCTCGGTGACGAATCCGGTCTCGAAGACCGACATCCCCGGGTACGCGAGCACGGCGACGGTGCGGTACGCCGGAGTCATGGCGGGATGTTAGCGCAGTACGGCGGCAGCGCCACTCGTCGTCGACGGCGTACCGGCCGAGGATCGGTGCATGTCACGTGTTTTCGCGGTGCCGGCCGCCACGCCGGATGCCGCCGTCACCCAGTTCCTGGACCGGCTCCGGTTCGAGACCGACGTCGCCGACGTGCACGCCGACCTGACCGCCGGGGTGCCCGATCTGGTGGTGGTCGACTCCCGGAGCGACGACGCCTGGGAGCAGGGTCATCTGCCCGACGCCCTGCACCTGCCCACCGCGCGGATCGCCACGGAGGCGGCGGTGACGGTGCCACCCGGAGCGCGGGTGGTGACGTACTGCTGGGGTCCCGGTTGTGACGGCGCCACCCGGGCGGCGCTGGAGTTCGCCCGGCTCGGCTATCCGGTCAAGGAGATGCGCGGCGGGTACGAGTACTGGGCGCGGGAGGGCCTGCCGGTGGTGACCGGGACCGGGATCACGCAGCGACCGGTGGACGAGCTGACCGCGCCGCGCCGCGCCGCCTGCGGCCTGTGTCTTATAGACATCTCCGAGCCCACGAGACTAGCGCTCATCT
>NZ_SISL01000748.1:0-1691 GCF_004307965.1 Verrucosispora sp. SN26_14.1
ACTGGGTTAGGGGTGGGGGAGGAGGTCGAGGACGGAACCTAGGCCGTTGGGGCGGCCGGGGTCGGCGGGAGGCAGGACCAGCACGGCGCAACCGGCGGCCACGGCACCGGCGTCGGCGGGAGTGTCGCCGACCATCAGTGACTCCTCCGGGTCGACGCCGAGCATCCCGCAGGCGCGCCAGAAGATCGCCGGGTCGGGCTTGCAGCGGCCCACCTCGTAGGAGAGGACGAACGCGTCGACCAGGTCGGCGAGGCCCCAGGCGTCGAAGATGGGCCGCAGGTCGAAGCCGATGTTGCTGACCACGCCCACCTTTACGCCGGCCGCGCGCAGCCCGGCGAGCGTCGGGGCGGTGTCCGGGTACGGTACCCAGCCCTCCGGCACCAGCACGCGCTCGTAGAGGGCGTCGGCGAACCCGTCGATCCCCGCGTCGACCGTCTCGGCCAGCCCGGTGTACGCGCCCCGGTGGGCGTGCTCGTAGAGGTCACGGTCGGCCCAGAGTTCGGCCAGTCGGGGCGGCACCCGACCCGGCAGTGGTCCCCCGGCCCGGCCGGCGGTGAGCAGCCGGTCGGCCAGCGCGGTGGCGCGAATGCGGTCCAGCGTCACGCCGCACGCCGCCGCGGCGGCCAGCACCCACTCCCGGGGCTCCTCGACCTGGGCGAGGGTGCCGTGGAAGTCGAGCAGCACCGCCCGTACGGGCCGGCGGGACGGCCTGCGACGGGTGTCGTCGACACCGGGGAGGGCGTCGGTCGGTTCGGGATGATCCGGCACGACGTGCACCCTACCGACCCACCCGGACCGCCCTGCCGGACGGCCTTGCCGGGTGGCCGTCGGTGGCACGCACTAATCTTGGTGACATGTCGAGCCCCGCCGAGCGGTACGCCGCGGCACGCCGCCGGGCCGCCCAGGCCTCACAGTTCCCGGCCCTGGAAGAGTTCACCGCCGATCTCGGGTTCGACCTCGACGATTTCCAGCGCGAGTCGTGTCAGGCCCTGGAGCGGGGCAGCGGGGTGCTGGTCTGCGCCCCGACCGGGGCCGGCAAGACCGTGGTCGGCGAGTTCGCCGTACACCTGGCGTTGCGGGGTGCCCCCGGGCAGCCGGCGCCGGCCGACGGCGCCCGCCGCAAGTGCTTCTACACGACGCCGATCAAGGCGCTGTCCAACCAGAAGTACCACGACCTGGTCGACCGCTACGGCGCCGAGCAGGTGGGGCTGCTCACCGGCGACAACGCCATCAACGGCGACGCGCCCGTGGTGGTGATGACCACCGAGGTGCTGCGCAACATGCTCTACGCCGGGTCGAGCACCCTCCAGGGCCTCGCGTACGTGGTGATGGACGAGGTCCACTACCTGGCCGACCGGTTCCGGGGCGGGGTGTGGGAGGAGGTCATCATCCACCTGCCCGCCTCGGTCACGCTGGTGTCGCTGTCGGCGACGGTGTCCAACGCCGAGGAGTTCGCCGACTGGCTGATCACCGTTCGCGGCGAGACCACGGTGGTGGTCAGCGAGCACCGTCCGGTGCCGTTGTGGCAGCACATGCTGGTCGGCAAGCGGATGTTCGACCTGTTCCACGACGCCGACGCCGCCCGCAAGCACGACGTGCACCCGGAGCTGCTGCGCTACACCCGGGACACGGTGCGCCGCCTCGACCTGGGCGAGGGACGGTCCGCCGGGCCGGGTGCCGGGCGGTACGGT
>NZ_SISL01000749.1:0-1624 GCF_004307965.1 Verrucosispora sp. SN26_14.1
TACCTGTCCCCGCCGCCGCTGGAGTTCCATACCGGCGAGCGCACCGGACGGATCGCCCCCGGCAGCGACGCCGCCCGGCTGCACCACTCCGGCGATCGGCGCCCGCAACGTCAACGCGTCGACGGTCGACTTGGCCAGGTCGTACGCCTGCTGGGCCTGGAGGCGCTGGGCGGTGGCGAGCGCGCCGACGGTCGCACCCGCCGCGAGCAGGGGCAGCAGGATGACGGTGTGCTGACCGAGGAGCACGGCGCGGATACCGCGTCGGGTCATCCCCAGGCCGCGCAGCCGCGCCACCTCCACGGCGCGGGCCTGCAGATCGCAGGTCACGTGCAGGACGACGCCGGCGAGCAGCAGCAGGGCCGAGGCCGCGACGAGAAGCCGCAGTACGGCGGGCAGCGCGGCGTGCAACGGGCCGCCGGTGAGACGGGCGGTCTCCGCCTCGAGAGTCGTGACGGTGCCCAGGTGCAGAGCGGTGGCCCGCTCGGCGACGTCGGGACCGGTGGGGTGGCCGACCCACCAGGCGTCGACCGGGAACGTCAGGTCGCCGGTGACGGCGCGGGCGCGCGACAGCATGTCCAGGTCGGCCAGGACGGCGACGGCACCGGGGGCCGACGGTACGGTCGGCACGACCTCGGTGACGACGATCGGGACGGGCGTGGTGCCGACCGTGACGCTGAGCGTGGTGCCGATGCCGCCGACCGCGTCGGCGAAGCGGGCGGAGACGGCGACGGGCACCGGGCCGGGGTCGGGGAAGGCGGTGGCGACGAGGGTACGGGCGCCGTCCGCGCCACCCAGGTCGACGGTTGCCGCCATCCGCAGCGCGGTCTGCGTCGGCGTGGCGGCGAGTACGACGGTGGGGTCGCGCAGCCTGGTCGGGATCGGCGGCGCGGACGTGGCGGTCCACCCCGCTGCGTCAGCCGATCCGCTGGGCGGCACGGTGAGGGTGACGGCGACGGCGACGCGGCTGCCGGCGGCGGCATCGGGATCGGCCGTGATCGGCAGGGACACCGCGACCAGGTGCAGTCCGTCGGCGGTCGCGCACGCGGGCAGCCGGTGCTCCCGGCCGTCGAGCGGCACGGGGGGACCGGTGCAGGGCAGGCGTAGACCGGCGGCGTCCTGCAGCAGCAGCTGGGGGGTCACGGCGAGTGGAGTGTCGCCGGTCGCGGTGCCGCTGAGCAGCAGAGGCGCACCGGCGGCGAGCGGGAGACCGGTGGTGCGGGTCGGTGGGGCGAGTCGCGCACCGACATCGGTCCAGGTGCGGTCGTGGTCGAGTCGTCCGCGGAGCAGCGTGTCGGCGCGGGTGGTGTCGACAGCGACCAGGCGCGGCGCGTCGCCGGCGGTGCCGAGCCACTGACCGACGGCGGTACCCCGGCGGAGAACGGGACTCACCGCCCCCGAGGTAGCCGCGGCGACGTCCACGCCGTCTCCGGACAACGGCGTCGCGCTGAGGGACAACGCCAGGTCGGTGCCGACGGAGAGCGCCGCCTGGTCACGCTGCGACTGGTGCCACGTGGTGTCGAAGGCGAGGCCGAAGGTCGCCGCCGCGCAGGCCAGCCCGACGAGGAGACCGGCGGCGACCGCCTGGGGCCGGCGGGCGGCTTCGGCGACCGCCAGCACCACGGCC
>NZ_SISL01000075.1:0-18315 GCF_004307965.1 Verrucosispora sp. SN26_14.1
GACCCTGGTCGCGGCCGTCGCGCTGCTCGCCGCCCGGGACGCCGGCTGGTCGGCGTACCTGCCGGACGGCACCGCCGGGGCGGTGCTGCCCTGGCACACCGTCGACCTGTCCTGGGTACCCGGCCTGGACCTGCGCTTCCACCTCGGGGTGGACGGCATCTCCTGGCCGCTGGTGGTGCTCACCGCCCTGCTCACGCTGCTCTGCTGCGGCTACAGCCTCTGGCGGGTGCCGACCGGCGGCAGCGGTAAGGCGCTGGTGGCGCTGCTGCTGGTGGTCGAGGTCGGCATCCTCGGCACCTTCCTCGCCCTCGACCTGGTGCTGTTCTTCCTCTTCTTCGAGGTGGTCCTGCTGCCGATGTACGCGATCATCGTCGGCTGGGGCGGCGACAGCGCCGACCTGGCGGCGGTCGACGCGCGGCGACGGGCGGCCCGGAAGTTCGCCCTCTACACGCTCTTCGGCTCGGTGCTGCTGCTGGTCGGCGTGTACGTCGTGGTGGCCGCCGCCGGGACCGCCGACATCGTGGCGCTGACCGGCGGCACGGGCCTGTCCAGGACCACCCAGCTCACCGCGTTCACCCTGTTCGCGGTCGCCTTCGCGGTGAAGAGTCCGCTCTGGCCGCTGCACTCCTGGCTGCCCGACGCGCACACCCAGGCCCCGACGGTCGGCAGTGTGCTGCTCGCCGGTGTGCTGCTCAAGATGGGCACGTACGGCCTGATCCGGGTCGCCGTCGGAGTGGCCCCGGAGGGGGCCCGCTGGGCGGCACCGGTGCTCGGCGTGCTCGCCGTGGCCGCCATCCTGGTCGGCTCGCTGGTCTGCCTGGCGCAGACCGAGCTGAAACGGCTGATCGCCTACTCCAGCGTGGGGCACATGGGTTTCGTGCTGCTCGGGGTCGCCACGCTCACCGCCACCGGCATCCAGGCGGCGCTGATCGGCAACGTGGCGCACGGCATCATCACCGGCCTGCTCTTCTTCCTGGCCGGCGCGATCAAGGACCGTACGCACACCGGCGCGTTGAGCGAACTGTCCGGGCTGCGGGAGACCGCACCCCGGCTCTCCGGGCTGCTCGCCTTCGCGGCGGTCGCCTCGCTCGGGCTGCCCGGTCTGGCCGGCTTCTGGGGCGAGGCGTTCGCCGTGGTCGCCGCGATCCAGGTGGGCGGCGCACTCTGGACCACACTGGCGGTGCTGGCGGCGCTGGGCGGGGCGTTGACGGCGGCGTACCTGCTGCGGCTGTTGCGCCGGGTCACCCACGGCCGACCGACACCGACGGTGAGCGGCCTCGGCCCGGGGATCGCGGGGGGCGAGCTGGCCGCCTGGGTGCCGCTGGTGCTGCTGACCCTCGCCGTCGGGCTGGCCCCGACCCTGGTGCTGGGCGTCGCCGAGGCACCGGTGGCCGCCCTGGTGGGAGTGCTGCCATGAGCGAGCGTGAGCGAGTGAATCTTCGGTTCAGCGCGGTGGTGCCTCGTGGCGGCACGCAGCGGAGCGGAGTGCCGGCATGAGCGAGCGTCAGCGAGCGAATCGTCAACGCGGCGCGGTGGTGCCTCGTGGCGGCACGCAGCGGAGCGGAGTGCCGGCATGAGCGAAGTGCAGAGTGTGGACCACGTCGCGTTGCTGCCGGCGTACCTGGCCGCCGGGACGGCCGTCCTGGTGCTCCTGGTGGACCTGCTGCTGGCCCGTCCGGCGGCGACGGTGGCCTCGGCGGTCACCGGTGCGGTCGCCACCGCCGTGGGGGCGGCGGCGGTCGGCACCCTCCCGGACCGGCGGACGTTCTGCGTCGGCCCCGACTGCTCGTACGTCTTCGGCGGCCGGGCCGCTCTGGTCGCGGCGCTGGTGGCGCTGCTGATGGTCGGGGTGCTGGCGCTGTCCGGGCCGTTGCTGCGCGACGGGCGGACTCCGGTGGGGGAGTACTGCTTCCTGCTCGCCTGCTCGATGACCGGTGGCGTGGTGCTCGGCGTGGCCGGTGACCTGATCACCCTGATCGTGGCGGTGGAGGTGCTCACGCTGCCGCTGTACGTGCTGGTGGGCCTGCGCCGGGGCAGTCTGGCCAGCGCCGAGGCGGCGGTGACCTTCTTCGTGGTGAGCGTGGTGGCCACCACGCTGACGCTGCTGGGTGCCGCGCTGCTCTACGCGGTCACCGGCGCACTGCACCTGGAACGGCTGGGCGGGCTGCTCGCCGACGGGGCACTGCTCGACCTGCCGCTGACCACGGTGGCGGTGACGCTCGTGGTGGCGGGACTGGCGTTCAAGGTGGCGGCGGTGCCGTTCCACGTCTGGGCGCCGGCCACCTACGACGGCGCACCGCTGCCGGTGGCCGCGTACCTGTCGACGGCCTCGAAGCTCGGTGGGGTGGTGGCCCTGCTCGCCGTGGTGCAGCACGCGTTGCCGGCCGAGGTGACCGGTCCGGTGCTGGCCACGGTCGCCGTGCTGACCATGACCGTGGGCAACCTGGTGGCGCTGCGTCAGCGGCGTACGGTGCGACTGCTGGCCTGGTCCTCGGTGGCGCAGGCCGGGTACATTCTCGCTCCGCTCGGCGCGCTGGCTCTGGCCGATCCCGACGCGCGCACCGGTGCGTACGCGGCGGCCCTGGCGTACGCCGTCTTCTTCGTGCTGTTGGAGTTGGCCGCCTTCGCCGGGGTGGTGGCGCTGCGCCCGGCCGGTGCGGACGGCGGCACCCTGGACGACCTGCGGGGTGCGGCCCGCCGGCACCCGTGGATCGGTGGCGGCCTGGCGTTCGCGCTGGTCGGGCTGGCGGGCCTGCCGCCGGCACTGGCCGGGCTGTTCGCCAAGGTGACGGTGGTCCGCTCGCTGCTCGGCGGCGAGGCGAACTGGCTCGCCCTGGTGGTGGCGGTGAACGCGGTCATCGGCCTGGCCTACTACCTGCGCGTCGCGGCGTTGCTCTACGGGCCGCCGGGGGAGACCGCCGCGCCCGCCGTGCGACCGGGACGCGCGGTGATCGCCGCGCTGGCGGTGGCGACGATCCTCGCCGTGGTGGTCGGGTTCGCACCGCAGGTCGTGCTGGATCTCGCCGGAGGCTGAACGCGACCGCACTCCTGGTCATGACTGCCGTTCAGGTAACTCTCAGTCATGAAGCGGATGGTTTACGGGTACCGGGTTGTTGTACCGGTCAGCGGATCCCGTCATCCGTGCACCGAAGGAGTGATCGTGCACCACAACCGTCTGAAGACCGCCGCGCTGCTCGGCCTGCTCACCTCGCTGATCCTGGCGGTGGGCTACTGGTTCGGCGGCAGTGGCGGACTGGTCGTCGCCGTCCTCGTCTCGCTGGCGATGAACGGTTTCACCTACTTCTACTCGGACAAGCTGGCGTTGCGCTCGATGCGGGCGCAGCCGGTCACCGAGGCGCAGTTCCCGGAGCTGTACCACATGGTGCGGGAACTGGCCGCCGAGGCGCGGCAACCCATGCCCCGTCTCTACGTGAGCCCGACCGCCCAGCCCAACGCGTTCGCCACCGGGCGTAACCCGCAGAACGCGGCGGTCTGCGTGACGCAGGGGATCGTGGAGATCCTCGACTACCGCGAGCTGCGGGGCGTGATCGGCCACGAACTGTCCCACGTCTACAACCGGGACATCCTCATCTCCAGCGTGGCGGCCGGTCTGGCCGGCATCATCACCATGCTGGCGAACCTCGCTCTGTTCATCCCGCTCGGCGGCAACAGTGACGAGGACGGCCCGAACCCGGTCGTACTGCTGCTCACCGTCATCCTGGGCCCGCTCGCCGCGACCGTCATCCAGCTCGCGATCAGCCGCAACCGGGAGTTCCAGGCGGACGCCTCCGGCGCCGAGCTGACCCGCGACCCGCTGGCCCTGGCCAGCGCGCTGCGGAAGATCCACATGGGTACCCAGCGTCGACCGCTGCCGGCCGAGGGCCAGCTCACCAGCACCGCCCACCTGATGATCGACAACCCGTTCAAGGGCGGCGGCATCTCCGCCCTGTTCGCCACGCACCCCCGGATGGAGGAGCGCGTGGCTCGGCTGGAGCAGATGGCCGCCCAGGTCGGCCCGGTCCGCTACCAGCGCTGACGCACCACCCAACCCCTTCGCCGCCCGCGCCGGAGCATCCGGCGCGGGCGGCGCGTCGGTGCGGCCTGTGAGCGCGATAACCATGTTGCGCGGCACCACCCGGGCGTTAGGGTCTAAACGAATCTGGCTCATTACATCTGCGGTGGGGGTGCACGGTGGTCGGGCTGCGCCGGTATCTGAGCGTCTGGCAGATCCCAGGTGCGCCGACCCTGCTGATCACCGGCATCCTCGGGCGGCTCGGGATCGGCATGACGCCACTGGCGCTGCTGCTCGTCGTGGAGCAGGTCACCGGCCGCTACTCGCTGGCCGCCCTGGCCGGCGGCTGCTACGCCCTCACCGGTGCCGCGCTCAGCCCGATCGCCGGACGGATCGCCGACCGGATCGGTCCCACCCCGGTCCTGGTCGGCACCGCGATCGCCCATCCACTGGCGCTGATCGGGCTGCTCCTGTCGGCCCGCTCCGACACCGTGCCCTTCGCCGTGGTGCTGGTGGCCTCGGCGCTGGCAGGAGGGTCGTACCCGCCGCTCACCGCCGCCATCCGGGGTGCCTGGAACGACCTGACCAGCGTCTCCTCGGGCCGTTACCACCTGCGCAACACGGCGCTCGCCGCGGAGACGACGCTGTTCGAGATCGTCTTCGTGCTCGGCCCACTGCTCGTCGCCGGCTTCATCCTGTTCGCCGACGCCGGAGCGGCCCTGATCGGCGCGGCCGTGGTCACCCTCGTCGGCACCGTGGCGGTGGCGCTCGGCCGCACCATGCGCGGCTGGCAGCCGCACTCCCGTGAGCACCGCACCCGAGGGCTCGGCCCGCTGCGGGTCCCCGGCTTCCCGGCGCTGCTGCTCTGCGTGGCCAGCCTCGGCATCGCGTTCGGCGCGACCGGCGTTACCGTGCCGGCGTTCGCCACCCGTTACGCCGCCGACGACCCGGACAGCCTCGCCGGTGTGCTGCTGGCCGTCTGGGGGATCGGCAGCGCGATCGGTGGGTTCTGGTTCGGCCTGCGCCGTCCGGCCCTCAACATGACCCGCCAGTTCGCCTGGCTGTTGGGCTTGGTGGCGAGCAGCTTCGTGGTGTTCGCCGTGATGCCCACGGCGGGCGCGCTGGGCGTCGCCCTGGTCATCGGTGGTGCCGCCATCGCGCCCGCGTTGACCCTGGAGAACACCCTGGTCGGGCGGATCTCCCCGCTGGGCATGCTGAACGAGGCGTACACCTGGGTGGTGACCATGTCGGTCGGCGCGAGCGCGGCCGGTGGTGCCGTCGCCGGCCTGATCGTCGACCAGGCCGGCGGGGTGCCCTGGGCCTTCCTGTTCGCCGGTGCGGCGGTCGCCGTCGGGGCCGGGGTCGCGGCCCTGCCCGCCGGCCCCATCGCCCGCGCCGAAGCCGACGCGGTACGCCTCGAAGAGCCCGCCACCGTCTGACCGTGTCCCCGGCACCCGCTCACGGTCCGGGGCGCACCGCGCGGAGCACGTGCGCGACCAGCGTGTCGGCGTACTCGTCGGTGAGCGGCCCGAGGCGGAGCAGCCACCGCTGGTACAGCGGCGCGTAGAGCAGTTCGAGCGTCAGGTCCAGGTCGGCGTCGGCGCGAATCTGCCCCGCCCGCTGCGCGCTGCGCAGCCGCTCCCGCTTGGCCTCGTCCACCGGAGCCGCCAGTCGTTCCCGGTACTGCGTGGCCAGCTCCGGATCGGCCGCGATCTCCAGGTTGAGCGCCCGGATCGGCGCCTCGAACGCCGGGTCGGCGAACTCCGCGACGGTGGCCCGCAGCACCGTCCTCAGGTCGGCCTCGATGTCGCCGGTGTCCGGCAGCCTCACACCGCCGGCCTCCTCGCTCAACGCCAGGAACGCGTCGAAGACCACGGCCCCCTTCGACCGCCACCACCGATAGATCGTCTGCTTGCCGACCCCCGCCCGCGCCGCGATGGCCTCGATGGAGAGCTTCGCGTACCCGACCTCGGAGACCAGTTCCCGCGTGGCACCCAGCACGGCCTGCCGGGACCGTTCACTCCGGCGTGCCGGGTCCGGACGCTTCGGTGCCGGTGCCGGTGCCGGTGCCGGTGCCGGTGCCTGGGCTGTGGCCTGGGCCTGGGTGGTGGCCAGGTCCTGGGTCGGGTCGGTGTTTCTCGGGGCCGGGAACATGAGCTTGAGCATATCGAGAGTGAGACGAGACGGTCCGTCTTGACGGATCGGTGTCGGCGGAGCAGACTCGATCCGCCAAGCGAGACGGTCCGTCTCGTCTCACTCGATCGAGGGAGGTGCGGGGTGGCAGATCCTCGCGTGTGGTTCGTCACCGGAGCCAGCCGTGGACTGGGCCGGGCGGTCACCGAGGCCGCCCTGGCCGCAGGGGACCGGGTCGTCGGAGCGGCCCGCGACGTCGACCCGTTGGCCGAGCTGGCCGCGCGCCACCCCGACCGGCTGGTCGCACTGCCCCTGGACGTCGCCGACCGGGCCGCCGTCACGCTGGCGGTGGACCGCGCGGCCGAGACCTTCGGTCGGCTCGACGTCGTCCTCAACAACGCCGGCGGGATGCTGCTCGGCATGCTGGAGGAAGCCACCGAGGAGCAGATCCGGCAGCACCTCGACGTCAACTTCTTCGGCGCCGTCTGGGTCACCCAGGCCGTCATCCCGCACCTGCGTGCCCAGGGCGGCGGTCGCCTGCTCCAGGTCACCTCGATGGGCAGCGGCGGCGGCGTCGCCTCCGTCGGCCTCTACGCGGCCGGCAAAGCCGCACTCGACGCGCTCAGCCAATCTCTGGCGATGGAACTCGCGCCCTTCGGCATCAGGGTCAGCATCGTGCAGCCCGGCGGCTACGACACCGGCCTCTACACGTCGGGCATGACCGCTACCGAACCCCGACCGGCGTACGCGCCGCTGCGGGCGCAACTGGCCGAACTCTGGGGCGACGACGCCGGCCCGCCGCCCGAGACCGCCGCACCGGTCATCATGACGCTGGTCGACCTGCCCGAGCCGCCGCTACGCCTCATCGTCGGCAGCAACTCCTACGACATCGTCAGGCAGATGGAGCAGGCCAGAGTCGACGAGTACCGAGCCTGGGAGGACCTCAGCCGCCAGGCACCCGGCTGAGCCGTGCGTACCCCGCTCGCACCGGCTCGGCGCAGACGCCGCCCGCCGGCCGCCCCCGGTATTCCTGAGGGGCGGCCGACCGCGGGGGCCGCTGCCTCAGCGGTAGTTGTTGAACTGCAGGGCGACGCCGAAGTCCTCGCCCTTGAGCAGCGTGATGACGGCCTGCAGGTCGTCCTTCTTCTTGCCGGTGACCCGAAGCTGGTCACCCTGAATCTGCGCCTGGACTCCCTTGGGACCCTCGTCGCGGATCTTCTTGCTGATCGCCTTGGCCTTCTCCTGGTCGATGCCCTGGATCACCTTGGCGTCGATCTTGAAGATCTTGCCCGACGGGCGCGGGTCACCCGCGTCCAACGACTTCATCGAGATGTTGCGCTTGACCAACTTCTCCTTGAAGACGTCCAGCGCGGCCTTCACCCGCTCCTCGGTCTCCGCCTGGAGGCTGATCGCCTCCTCACCCGACCAGGAGATCTCCGCGCCGGTCCCCCGAAAGTCGAACCGCGTCGCGAGCTCCTTCTCCGCCTGGCGAAGGGCGTTGTCGACCTCCTGGCGGTCGACCTTGCTGACGATGTCGAACGACGGGTTCGCTGCCATGCTCATGCTCCTGCTGTCCGGCTGATTTGTGATCCTTTGCCCCCGATGCCCAGGGGTACGACTCCCTGACGGTACCCGGTTGCGCCGGAGCCGGTGGTAGCCGCTATCCTTGCTTCCGCTGCCGCGCCACGGTGCGGTGGTACGCCCTGGCGGGTTGCCCGAGCGGCCAATGGGAGCGGACTGTAAATCCGTCGCGAAAGCTTCAGAGGTTCGAATCCTCTACCCGCCACCAGGTGCGACAACGGCCCCTGACCAGCAGAGATGCTGATCAGGGGCCGCTCTCGTTGAGCTAGCTCCGTCCGGCTGAGTCCAGCCCGTTGCGCTCCTGAGTGACTTCCTGCGCCGAGTCCCTTGCCGTCGGGGATTGATGAGGGCTGTCAGGATCCTTGTGAGGGCCGATGTCCGCGTGCCGTCGGTCGGCGCTGTAGAAGGCGGGGCAGCCTGTCGGCGGCTGGCTCACCGTGAGGTCGAGGAGGTTGCGTGAGCACTCGGTTCGTCCGAGCGGGGATGGCGGGCATCCTTGTCGTGACACTCGCCGCCACCGGCTGCGGTTCGTCGTTCTTGGGCTCTGACCAGCTTGGCGATGACGTGTTTGCCCAGACGAGTAGCTACGGCTGGGGAGGGTCCTTCGCTGTCGGTTATCGACTCACGGACGGCGTCACAATCGTTCGGATCGACAAGGGGCCGGTGACGATCAAGAGCATCGAGCCGGTCATGCACGGTGGTTCGACTCGTCTGCTCGGTGCTCAGGTGCGGTTGCTGACCGCGTCCCGAGGTTCACCCGTGGTGGACTCCGAGGGCTGGCCGCCGACTCACCGTGACCTTGACGGTGCGGAGGATGCGGCCGGGTTCGTCATTCCCGATCCTGGAGCCGTTGATCCGGTCGATCATCCTCACGGCACCGTGCACATCGAGATTTTGCTCGGTTACGAGTTCGTCGGGGAGGGCCGGGCGGTCCGGCGCGGGGTGAACGTGAAGTACGAGACCGGCGGCCGGCAGCGGAAGGTCTTCCTGGGGAGCTACATGGCGGTGTGCGCGCCTGCGGCAGTGCCATGCCAGCACGAGGACGAGAACGGGCCGGTGCCACTCGCGGCTCACGTCACCCAGGTGGGAATCGGCTACCTGTAGTCGTCGGGTTGCTCTGCACTGTCCCGGCGAGGAGTGGTGGTGCCCATGATCCGCTCGGCGGCCCGCTCGGCCTTCGGGGTGTGTTCTCCGGGTGGCAGTCAACGCGAGTTCGGTCCAGCGTGCCCGGCAGCGAACGGCATAAGGCTGTCGACCCGTACGCGACTCCGCGCCTTTATCGACTACGAAATCGGGGTCCGATAATGCGGAAGCCGTCGGTACCTTCAGCCGGTCGAGGTCGGGTAGCGGTGAACCGGGAAGGTCGCATTCTTCGTCCGGCCGCTGGTCGGCGAGGGCGCCGAATGTCTCGGACGGCGGGAGCGGGTACCCGACAGATCGGCCGTCGGCGCCGTTGAGCAGCGCCTTCGTGTAGGTTGGCACGATTCGGCCATCCATGGGGGTGACTGCGATGGTGTGTTCGGCCTACTCTGGGTTCGTGCAGCTCGAGAGCGTGCCGTTCGCCCTCGCCGGGTGGGGCGTCGGGCTGGCGGTGCTCTACCTGGTGATCCGGCTGGCTGTTCGGCACGCGATGGAGGACGCGGACCGACGCAGGGCGGAAGAGCGGTCACAGACGCGGGGTAACTGATCGCTTACGGTGGCGTGATTGGAGGTCTTCCGCCATTCCGCATTATCCGGTCAAAAGTATTCTTCGCCATTGTCCGCTAGATCCGCTACGCCGCCTTAGTGGGGAATGGGTGGTTGGTGTCTTCTTCTTCAGTGGCACCGGCGCTGCCAGCGCTGACCTGCCCGGACGTTGTACGCGACGGGTACGTACGTGTCGTGCGGCACGACAACCGGACCAACATCAGGTCTGTGAACTTTCCACCGGCCGACTCGCTGTGGCACCATCGGGGGACCTCCATCGCGTTCCCTTCACCCCACTCAGGAGCACAGATGTCTGCTCGACGTTTGGGCCGGCTACTCGGCTCCCTCTTGCTGGTTTCCGGCCTGGTTCTCGCGACGAGCACGGTCGCGGAGTTCGATGTCAGGGCGAATGGTCTCGAGTGGAACATGCCGACCCTAGGGTCGCTGATCCCCTGACGGGCCTTCGCGCGTCCGGGCCCCTCCGGGATCCGCTGAGTTCAGGTCGCTAGGGGAGCCATGACGCCTCGCCCCCGCCCCATCCGACGGCGGACGGAGTACGCCTGGCTGGTCACCGGGCCGTTGGCGCTCGGTGCTGTCGTCTTCTCACTGATCCTCGGGCTGACGACGTCCCCCTCCCTGGGGGACTGGCCGATGACGTTGCTGCTCACAGCGGCGATGGTGGCCGCCGCACTGCCGACCATCAACGTCGTGGTGCGGCGTCAGGCGCTCGCCGCCACGCCGACCGAGATCCCGTTGGTCGTCGCCCTCTATCTGCTGCCGCCGCTCTCGGTGGTGCTGGCGTACACGGCCGCCGCCATCGTGGTGCAGATCCGTCGCAAACTGCTGCCGGCGAAGTTCTGGTTCAACGTCGCGCTCGCGGCGATAGCGACATCTCTGGCGACCGTGGTCTACCACGTGTTGCCGCAGCCGGGTGGCGTCGGTCCGGGTACCTGGGCCGTGCTGACCGTCGCCGTGGGTACGCACACCCTCGTCGCGTTGGCCGCCGTGGTCGCGGTGGTCTCCGTGGTGCAGGGCTGGCAGGCCGGACGGGAGATGCTCCGGGCGGCGCCGCCGATGTTGCTCGCGGTCACGATCAACCTCGCCATCGGTCTGGTGATCATCATCGCGCTGGAGGGCACGCCCTGGGCGGTGTTCCTCTTCGCCGGTCTGGGCATCGCCTTCGCTCTGGTCTACGGCTCGTACGCGCAGTTCTTCCGGCAGCACCGCACGGTCGCCGAGATGTACGAGTTCACCAAGGGGATCACCGAGAGCGGCCCGGACGGCAACCTGATCGACGCGTTGCTGGTCCGGATCCGCAGCCTGATGCAGGCGGAGTCCGCCACCCTCTGGTTGCCGGCCCAGGGCCGCCACCCGGAGGTGCTGCTGACCGCCCAGGAGGGCAAGCCCGGCCTGCTGGACTCCACGCACAGCCCGGCCGCGTTGCGGGACGTCGCGGTGGCCCGGCAGGAGACCGTGGCGGTCAGCAGTCGGCTGGGCGGCGACGACCCGGAACTGCGCGACACGCTGGAGTCGACCTCGGTCAAGGACGTGATCGTGGTGCCGCTGCGGTCTGGCAAGGCGGTCATCGGCACCCTTGAGGTGACCAACCGGCTCGGCGACACCAACTCGTTTCGGGCCGCGGACGTGACCGTCTTCGAGACGGTCGCCGCCCACGCGGCGGTCGCGCTGGAGAACTCGCGCCTGGTCGACCGGTTGCGGCACGACGCGTACCACGACGGGCTCACCAAGCTGCCCAACCGCCGCCGGATCCTCGGTGCGCTGACCGAGGCGGTCCGGATTCGGGCCCCCGGCGAGGTGGTGGCGCTGCTGCTCTTCGACGTCGACCGCCTGCGACAGGTCAACGAGTCCCTCGGGCACGCCGCGGGGGACAAGGTGCTGGTCGAGGTCGCCGACCGGCTGCGTGGATGCGTACCGTCGGCGGCCCTGGTCGGTCGGGCCGGCGGCGACGAGTTCCTGGTGACGTTGCGTCTGGAGAGTGCCGAGGCGGCGGTGGAACTCGCCGGCCACCTGCGCGAGCAGATCCGGGACGAGATGGTCTTCGACGCCCTCACGTTGGACGTGGACACCGCCGTCGGCGTGGTGGTGCATCCGGATCACGGCAGCGATCCGGCGACGCTGCTGCAACGGGTGGACGTGGCGGCGTCGGCCGCCAAGTCGGTCCCCGGCAGCGTGCAGCTCTATACGCCCGCCCTGGAGTCGCGTGCGCTGCATCGGCTGGGTCTCGCCGGTGACCTGCGCAGCGCCCTGGAGAACGGCGAACTGGAGATCTACTACCAGCCGAAGGTGACGCTGCGCGACCGGCGTCTGGTGGGAGTGGAGTGCCTGGCCCGGTGGGAGCATCCCACCCACGGCACGGTCGCCCCACAGGACTTCGTCGCGGTGGCCGAACACACCGGCCAGCTCGGGCGGCTCACCGAGTTCGTGCTACGGGAGGGGCTGCGCCACAGCCGCGACTGGGCGCACGGCGGCCAGTCGCTCGCCGTCGCGGTCAACATCTCCGCGCGTACGCTCAACGACCAGCACTTCCCGGAGCGGGTGCGCGAGTTGCTGGCGGAGTACGACGTACCGGCGCAGCTGTTGACCCTGGAGATCGAGGAGGCCGGGGTGCTGGACGGCACCGACCGGCCCATCCCGACCCTGCGCCGCCTGCGGGACCTCGGCGTACGGCTCTCGGTGGACGACTTCGGCACCGGTAGTTCCTCGCTGGCCCACCTGCGCCGGTTGCCGGTGCACGAGGTCAAGGTGGACCACTCCTTCGTCCAGGGCATGGCGACCGATCCCGGTGACCTGGCGATCGTCAACGCCGTGGTGACCCTCTCCCAACAGTTCGGCCTGACCGTGGTGGCCGAGGGAGTGGAGAGCGAGCTGACTCTGGAACTGCTCCAGGACATCGGCTGCGAGATCGGCCAGGGATTCCTGTTCAGCCGCCCGCTGCCGTACGAGCGGCTGGAGGCATGGTTCGGCGCCCAGGTCGACCCGGAATCGATCACCGACAACGAGCTGCCGCGCCTGCGAGTGGTCCCCTGAGCTGGGTGTCCGACGTCCCCGGGGATCCGATTTCACCAGCGCGGTAGGGCCGTGTACTCTTACCTCTGCGCGGCCACCGAGTGATCGCGCAGGCCCCCTTAGCTCAGTCGGCAGAGCGTCTCCATGGTAAGGAGAAGGTCTACGGTTCGATTCCGTAAGGGGGCTCAGAGGGTCCGGCTGGGCCCACCACGGCGGTGTAGCTCAGATGGTAGAGCAAGCGGCTCATAATCGCTGTGTCGCCGGTTCAAGTCCGGCCACCGCTACTCTCGTCCGTCCGGAGCATTCCGGCGGTCGGTGGCACGGGCGCCTTGGGCGCCCGCTTTGCGTGTCCGCCCTTGTGGTGCGTACGCTGTAGCGCTGTAGTTGTATCCGTTAGCGAGGAAGGCACTCCGCCGTGGCGAAGGCGACCGATGTCCGGCCGAAGATCACTTTGGCGTGTGTGGAGTGCAAGGAGCGCAACTACATCACGCGCAAGAACCGCCGTAACGACCCGGACCGCATCGAGCTGAAGAAGTTCTGCCCCCGGGACGGTCGGCACACCGTTCACCGCGAGACCCGCTGACCCGTCCGGGCCGACTCGGCCCGGGTCGACGCGTACCAGGATCGCCGGTTCGTGCGGCGGCGCGGCCCTCGGGCCGACGTCGACCGCGCGGATCGGCGTTCGTGCGTTGCGTGTAGGTTCGCGACATGTCCCTGGACCACTCCTTCGTCGGCCGCAGTTTTCCGCCGACCGCCCCCTACCAGGTGGGCCGCGAGAAGATCCGTGAGTTCGCGACGGCGATCGGGGCCACCGATCCCGCCTACCACGATCCGGAGGCGGCCCGTGCCCTGGGCCATCCGGACGTGGTCGCGCCGCCGACCTTCCCCGTGGTGATCACCATGGCCGCCAGCCGCCAGATCGTCGAGGACCCGGCCCTCGGCGTCGACTACAGCCGGGTCGTCCACGGCGACCAGCGGTTCGCGTACACCCGCCCGGTGGCGGCCGGCGACGAGCTGGTCTGTGTCAACGTCGTGGAGGACATCACCAGCCGGGGTGGTCACGAGTTCCTGACCACCCGGACCGAGGTCAGCACGACCGCCGGCGAGCCGGTGGTCACGGTCTGGTCCAAGCTCGTCGTACGCGGGGAGGCCTGACATGGAGCTGACCAACCAGACGTTCCGAGTGACCCGGGCGGACCTGGTCCGCTACGCCGGCGCCTCGGGCGACTTCAACCCGATCCACTGGAACGACAGGTTCGCCACCAAGGTCGGTCTGCCGGGCGTGATCGCGCACGGCATGTTCACCATGGCGCTGGTCGGCCGGGCCGTCACCGCCTGGGCCGGTGGACCCGACGCGGTGGTCGACTACAACGTCCGGTTCACCCGTCCGGTGGTGGTGCCGGACGACGACCAGGGCACCGAGATCGTGGTGACCGCAGTCGTCCGCGAGGTCACCGATGCGGGCCTGACCAGGCTCGACATCACCGCCACCTGTCAGGGCGAGAAGGTGTTGTCGCAGGCGCGGGCCATCGTGCGGACGACGGGCTGACCGGCACCGCTCGCCGCGATCGGCAGACCGGTTGGGAAAGTCGGGTCCCTACCCGTACACTGGTCCGCCGTGGGGCAAGTGACTCCTGCCTGGTCGTGTGACCGGGTGGGACGAGCGTTGCCACACAGGGGTGTAGCTCAATTGGCAGAGCAGCGGTCTCCAAAACCGCAGGCTGCAGGTTCAAGTCCTGTCACCCCTGCGCCTCAGGCCTGACCGTTCCGTGGGTCGCGTCACCGCTCGGTGGCGTGCGGCCCGTGGTGGTGGCATCGGCGGAGAGGTTCCGAGGCATCGGGGCCCCTCCGGTTGATCCGCCGGCCGCGGCCCGTCCCGGGACGGTTGGTCCGGCCGGCGTGACCAGCGCCGCGTACGCGTACCGCGTGCGACCCCGACATCCCGCGACGGAGGGCGAAGTGGCCGACAACAAGCGGCGCGGCGAGGACGCCGACGACGACCGCCTGAACGACGAGGTGGTCAACGACGGTGACGGTGCCGACGACGACGCCACCGACGCGGACGATCTGGTATCGCGGGGCGGCACCGCCACCCGCGAACGGGCGAAGGCGGATTCCGCCGACAGCCGGTCGAAGACGCGTGCCGATGCCGACAAGGTGGGCCTGTTCGGCCGCGTCGCGCGTTTCATCCGCGAGGTCGTGGCCGAACTGCGTAAGGTCATCTGGCCGACGCGCAAGGAGCTGCTGACCTACACGGCCGTGGTGGTCGCATTCGTCGCGATGATGCTGACGATCGTGGCCGGCCTTGACTACGCCTTCGCGAAGGGCGTGTTGTGGGTCTTCGGCAACCCCAGCTGACCGGCTGACTGTGCCGATAGTGACGGAAGTGAGCAAGCGTGCCTGAGTACGACGAGACCGCCGAGACCCCGGACGAGCAGTCCACGGTGGCGACGGCGGCGAACGACGAGTCGGTCGAGGCCGCCAGCGAGCCGGAGTTCGCGACGACGGAGCCCGCACCCGACGAGGACTACGACCCGGTCGCGGAGCTGCGGCAGAAGCTGCGCTACGCGCCGGGCGACTGGTATGTGGTGCACTCGTACGCCGGCTATGAGAACAAGGTCAAGACCAACCTCGAGACCCGGATCACGTCCCTCGACATGGAGGACTACATCTACCAGGTCGAGGTGCCGACCCGGGAAGAGGTCGAGGTCAAGAACGGCAAGCGGTCCCAGGTCCAGGCGAAGGTCTTCCCGGGCTACATCCTGGTCCGGATGGAGCTGACCGCCGAGTCCTACTCCTGCGTGCGCAACACGCCCGGGGTGACCGGCTTCGTGGGTGCCACGGACCGGGCCGACCGTCCGGCCCCGCTGAGCCTCGACGAGGTGCTGAAGTGGCTGGCGCCGTCCGTCGAGACCGAGCAGAAGAAGGCCAAGCCGGAGATCAAGGTCCTCGACTTCGAGGTCGGCGACTCGGTGACGGTCACCGACGGCGCCTTCGCGTCGCTGCCGGCCACGATCAGTGAGATCAACGCCGACCAGCAGAAGCTCAAGGTGCTGGTGTCGATCTTCGGCCGGGAGACGCCGGTGGAGCTGAACTTCAACCAGGTCGCCAAGATCTGATCGCATCGACCGTCGGCGACGGCCCAGGGGGTCGTCGCCGGCGGTCGCCGTCGTTCGTCTGGCCCGTCCCGCCCCCGTCGGGCAACCTCTGTGGGCGGGTGGATTCCGACCTGCGCTACCCTAGAACGTCGCCGCCGTCCCACACGCGCTGACCGTGCGCGCTCGACGGCGACGTCGGTGCGAACAATTCCCAGTTCCAAGCCCCAGGAAGTGACATGCCTCCGAAGAAGAAGCTCGTCAAGACGTTCACGCTTCAGCTGCCGGCGGGCCAGGCCACCCCGGCGCCGCCGGTGGGCCCTGCGCTCGGTCAGCACGGCGTGAACATCATGGAGTTCTGCAAGTCCTACAACGCGCAGACCGAGTCGCAGCGGGGCGATGTCGTCCCCGCCGAGATCAGCGTGTACGAGGACCGGTCCTTCACCTTCGTGCTGAAGACCCCGCCCGCCGCCCGGCTGCTGATCAAGGCCGCTGGTGTGGCGAAGGGCTCGGGCGTCCCGCACACCCAGAAGGTCGGCTCGGTGACCCGCGCCCAGCTGCGTGAGATCGCCGAGAAGAAGATGGCCGACCTCAACGCCAACGACCTCGACCAGGCTGAGAAGATCATCGCCGGCACCGCCCGGTCGATGGGCCTGAACGTCACCGACTGATCTCGGTCACCAGCGACCCGTACGGATCGTGGGAGGGCGCGCGAGCACCGCGGCCCGCCAGAAACCACAGGAGTAGACAGAAATGCAGCGCAGCAAGAGCTACCGCAAGGCCGCCGAGGTCATCGACCGGTCGAAGCTCTACACCCCCGCCGAGGCCGTGAAGCTGGCCAAGGAGACGACCAACGTCAAGTTCGACGCCACGGTCGAGGTCGCCATGCGCCTCGGCGTCGACCCCCGCAAGGCGGACCAGATGGTCCGCGGCACGGTCAACCTGCCGCACGGCACCGGTAAGACCGCCCGCGTGATCGTCTTCGCCGCCGGCGCGAAGGCCGAGGAGGCCGTCGCCGCCGGTGCCGACGAGGTGGGTACCGACGAGTTGGTCGCCCGAATCCAGGGCGGTTGGTTGGACTTCGACGCGGCGATCGCCACGCCGGACCAGATGGCCAAGATCGGCCGGATCGCGCGGATCCTGGGCCCGCGCGGTCTGATGCCGAACCCGAAGACCGGCACGGTGACCATGGACGTCACCAAGGCGGTCGCGGACATCAAGGGCGGCAAGATCACCTTCCGGGTGGACAAGCACTCCAACCTGCACCTGATCATCGGCAAGGCCTCGTTCTCCGAGACCCAGCTGGTGGACAACTACGTGGCGGTCCTGGACGAGGTGCTGCGGGCCAAGCCGTCCGCGGCGAAGGGCAAGTACCTCAAGAAGGTCACCCTCACCACGACCATGGGCCCGGGCGTGCCGATCGACCCGAACCTGGTGAAGAACCTGCAGGAGGGCTCGGCCGACAGCTGAGCAGGACGAACGCCTCGAAGGGGCCCCGCCACACGACCGTGGCGGGGCCCCTTCGCCGTGACCGAGGTGGCAAGCTCGCCTGATGCGACTGGAGGACGTCTGGCTGCGGTACCGCCGTCCCGGTCCCTGGGTGCTTCGATCGGTGACGATCGAGATCGCGCCCGGCGAGGCGGTGGTGGTGCACGGGCGCAACGGCGCCGGCAAGTCGACGCTGCTGCAACTCGTCGCCGGGATCCTGCCGCCGTCCCGGGGGCGGGTGCGCGATCGACCGGCCGTGGTGGGCTGGGTACCGGAACGCTTTCCCGCCGACCAGCCCTTCACCGTCGAGGGATACCTCGACGCGGCAGCCCGGGTGCGTGGACTCGCTCGTGACGAGGCGGGCCGGGCGGTGCACCACTGGGTCGAGCGCCTCGGTCTCGGACCCTACCGGGCCAGCCGGCTGCCCCAGCTCTCGAAGGGCACCGCGCAGAAGGTCGGTCTGGCCCAGGCACTGCTGCGCCCGCCGGGACTGCTCGTCCTCGACGAGCCCTGGGAGGGCCTGGACGCCGCCGCCCGCGAACTGGTCCCCGAGGTCGTGGGCGAGGTGCTGGCCGAGGGCGGTGTGGTACTGGTCAGCGATCATCGCGGTGAGACGGCCCGACTGCCTGGTGCCCGGCAGTGGACCGTCGACGGTCAGACGGTGGCCGAGGGGCCGTGGGCCGGTGCGGAGGCCACCGTCGTGGTGGAGGTGGCGGTCCCGGCTGCCGGCGTCGCCGACGCCGTGCGCCGGCTGCGCGCCGACGGTCACCGCGTCCTCCGGGTACGCGGACACGACGCGTCGGCGGACGTCACCGAATCTGTGGCCGGGGCGGCCTCCGAGGTGGCGCCGTGATCGCGCTGGTCCGGTTCCGGCTCGCGGGCTTCCTGCGTACCGGACGGGCGCTGGCACCGGTCCTGGCCGGCCTGCTCGTGTTGGGCATCCTCTACGGCGGTGGCCGCGCCGAGCCGGCCGAGGCCTACGGCGTGTCGGCGGTGGTCCTCTTTCCGGTCCTGGCCTGGCAGACCAAGATCCTGCTGGACGTGGAGCCGGACGCTCAGCGTCGGCTGGCCGTGGTCGCGCTCGGGCCGACGCGGGAGTGGGCGGCCGGACTGCTCGCCGCGGCGACCGCAGGTCTGGGTCTGATCGCGGTCGCGCTGGTGATCCCGTGGCTGCTCGGCGGGATGGCCGTGCCGACCGGGCCGGACGACCGGTCGATCGTCGCTGGCCTGGCACTCGGCCTCTGGGCGCACCTGATCGCCCTGCCGGCTGCCGTGGCGCTCGGTGCCCTCGCC
>NZ_SISL01000750.1:0-1623 GCF_004307965.1 Verrucosispora sp. SN26_14.1
TCGGCCCGCAAGCAACCCGTCGACGGCAGCGCACGGGCGGCGCACGGGCCGGGCGGCGGTGACGCGCCACCACGGGTACCCCGGCAGGGTGCCGGTTTCGGGGCGGGCGACCCGCCACCGGACGCGCCGGCCTGGCTGGACGCCGACGACCCGGAGCACCCGCCGGAAGCCTCCTCACGCGAGGTGCAGAACATCCCGCTCGGGCTCGGGGCGCTGCTGCTCGGGGTGGCCGCGGTGGTCTTCGCGGTGGTCGCGACCAGTTCGATGGACGCGCTGTCCCGGCTCGGCATCCTGCTGCTCGCCACCGTGCTCATGCTGCTCGCCCCGCCGGTGCTGGTCCGGCGTGGACTCACCTCCACCGCCGAGACCATCGCCGCGGTGGGCCTGCTCCTGGTGCCGCTGGCCGGGTACGCACTCTGGACCGTCGACGCCATCGGTGCCGGCGGTGCCTCCGGCGCGGTCTTCGCCGGAGTGATCTTCGCGGTCGCCGCCGCCGTCTCCGTCGGCTACGCCGGCTGGACCCGGCTGCGCGCTCCCCGCTTCGCGACCGTCCTGGCCGCGCAACCGGTGGTGCCGCTGCTGGCGTACGACCGGATCAGTGGACCGGTCGGCTGGGCGTTGGTGCTGACCGTGGTGGCCCTGCTCGACCTCTGGCTGGCCCGCTCCCCGGTCACCGTGGAGCAGTCGCACCCCGACGAGCCGACCCCGGTCCCGCTCGGCCGGACGAAGCCGCCCCGACAGCGACAGGCCGAGGGACGGCCCGAAGGAGCGCCGGAAGAGGCCGGTGAGCTGCTGGACCTCACCGGCACCGGGCGGGCCGCCCCGCCGACGCGACCGGTACCCGGGCTGCGGGAACTGACCTGGGCCCTGCACGGCGTCGCGGTCGCGGTCGCCGTCGCGTACGCGGTGACCGCCCTGGTGCGTGCCACCACCGTGCCGGGCGCCACCGTGGCCGGCCTGGTGCTGCTGCTGGCCGCCGCCGTCTGTCTGGCCGGGACGCTGGTGCTGCGGCGTCCGCCGCTGCCCGACCTCGGCGCGGGCGTCCTCACCCTGGCCGTCATCGGCGCGCTCGGCCGGATCGCCTCGGTGGCCCTGCCGGGGCGCGCCCTGCTGGTGATCGCGGCCGTCATCACGGTCACCGGCCTGGCCGTCCGGGCGGTGCCGGAATCCGCGCGTCGTGGCCCGCAGCTCGCCTCCGCGATCGCGTTGACGGTCACCGGGGTGCTCGTCGCCGGCAGCGCCCTCCGAGCCGGACTCGCCCCCCTCCAGGCCGCCCTGCCGGCCTGGGCGGCGGACCTGGACCGGTACCCGGCCGAACTGGCGGCTGCGGTGGGACCGGCTTCCTGGCAGCTCGCCACCAGTGCCTTCCTGTTGACCGTGGCCGCCGTGCTCGCCCTGCCACCGGAGATCCGTCGTGAGTTCGCGGTGACCGGTGCCGCGTTGACCGCGCTCGCCGTACCCGCCTCCTTCGGGCTGTCCTGGGCGTTGGCACCCTGGCCGATGGTGGTGACCGCGATCGGGATCGGGGCGGTCGGCCTCTCCGCGCGTACCCCTCGGGCCGCCCTGGCGCACGCGATCGCCGCCACCGGCGTCGGTCTGGCCGGTGCCGGCGCGGCCCTGGCC
>NZ_SISL01000751.1:0-1621 GCF_004307965.1 Verrucosispora sp. SN26_14.1
CTCGTGGGCTCGGAGAGGGGTCTAAGAGACAGACTCGACGGTACGCGGTGGCGTGACGACCGGTGTGGCGGTGCCCGACGTGGCGGCGGCGTCCATCGCGGCGTTGGCCAGCCGGTCGGCGTGCGTGTTGCGGTCCCGGGGGATCCAGGTGAAGCGGACCGCGTCGAATCGGCTGACGATCTGGGCGGCCTGGGCGGCGAGCGGACGCAGCCCGGGGTGCTTGATCTGCCAGCGGCCGGACATCTGCTCGACGACCAGCTTGGAGTCCATCCGGATCTCGACCTCGCTGGCGCCCAGTTCGGCGGCGGCGGTCAGGCCGGCGATCATGCCCTGGTACTCGGCGACGTTGTTGGTGGCGGTGCCGATCGACTCGCTGCGTTCGGCCAGCACCTCGCCGGTCGCCTGGTCACGGACGACCGCGCCGTAGCCGGCCGGGCCGGGGTTGCCCCGGGAGCCCCCGTCGGCCTCGACCAGCACGGTACGCGGTGCCACCGGCTACAGCCCGGACTCGTTGGTGCGGACCATGATCCGGCGACAGTCCTCGCAGCGGACCACCTCGTCGGGGTCGGTCTTGCGGATCCGGGCCAGGTCGGCACCGGAGAGGTCCAGGCGGCACCCGCCGCAGCGGCCGGCGGTCAGCAGCGCGGCGCCCAGGCCGGTGTCGGCACGGATCTTGTCGTAGAGCTGCACCAGGTCGCCGGGGAGGTCACCGGCGAGCGGCTGCCGGGCGGAGCGCTTGAACTCCTCCTCGCGGCCGATCTCGGCCAGGGCCTCGTCGCGGCGCTGCTCGGTGGCGGCCCGCCGCTCGCGCACCTCGGTCAGCCGCTGCTCCACCCCGTCGAGCGTCGACTGGGCGGTCTCCCGCTGCTCCATCAACTCCAGCTCGGCGTCCTCCAGGTCGCTCTGCCGGCGGTTCAACGAGACCAGCTCGTGCTGGAGCGCCTCCAGCTCACGGGCCGGACCGCCACCGGCGGCGAGGCGGTCCTCGTCCTTCTTCTTGCGGGCGCGTACCTGGTCGACGTCCTTCTCCAGCCGGGCGATGTCCCGGTCCAGGTCGTCCACGGCCACCTGGGCGCGGACCCGCTCGTCCTCCAGCGACGACAGCTCGCGGGCGAGAGCCTCCAGTTCGGCGCGCTCGGGCAGCGCCCGGCGGCGGTGGGCGAGCTTGGCGAGAGCGGTGTCGATCGCCTGGAGGTCGAGCAGGCGGCGCTGGACCTGGGGGTCAGCCTTCACGGTCGGGGCTCCTTGTCGTCCGCTGCGGATCGCTCCGGGGCGGCGGGTGAGGCGGCGTGTACGGTCCACGGGTCGGTGTCCAGGTCGGACACCAGGGTCTCGACGCCCGGCAGCGTGGCGCGCAACCCGGTGGCCACATCGTCGAGCCAGGGCCGTTCGGTGGCCCAGTGGGTGGCGTCGAGCAGCGCCGGTCCACCGGTGGCGAGGTGTTCGCCGGTCGGGTGGTGACGCAGGTCTGCGGTGAGGTACGCGTCCACCCCGGCGGCGGTCGCGTCGGCCAGGAAACTGTCCCCCGCACCGCCGCAGACTGCCAGCGTACGCACCATGCGGTCCGGGTCGCCCGCGGCGCGTACGCCGATGGCGGTGGTGGGCAGCACGGCGGCGGCGT
>NZ_SISL01000752.1:0-1613 GCF_004307965.1 Verrucosispora sp. SN26_14.1
CGCCTGACCCGCGCGCCGTGCGGCGGGCCGGTCGGCCCGCCGCACGGACACGGAAGGCCACACGGAGACGAGAAAGCCCGGTCCCACGTCAGGTGGGGCCGGGCTTCGTCGTACGGGAACGGTCAGGCGGTGCCGGCGTACCGGGAGAGCTGGTCGAGCCCCTGGATGATGCCGCCGGCCAGGTCACCGCCGCCGAACGAGGCCACCATCGACAGCGCGGCGATCTTGGCGTACGTGTCCGGCACCCGCTTGCGGGCGTGCCGGCCGGTGACGATCTCCAGCTGCCGCTGGTTGGGCGAGACCGCGATCAGCACCGAGCGGTCCGGGTCGGCGAGCTGCCGGTGCAACCGCTCGGCGTGCTCGCGGACCGGCTCGTCGAGGCCGCCCACGAAGACCGAGAAGGTCAGGCCGGTGGTCCTGTCGGCCAGGCGCAGCGCCTCGTCGATGCGCAGCAGCTGGCGGGTCGAGAACGGACCGTCGAGCACGTCGGGCGGGGTGCCCGGAGTGGTCTCGGGCTGCTTCTCACCAACGGTCACTTGCGCCTCCGGTCCCACCGGCCGGCGCCTCGACGCCGGCCTGTTCCTGCTTGCGGCTGCTCAGCGCGGGCGCCTGTGCCCCCGCCGCCAGCGCGGTGCCGGCCGAGTCGGCCAGCTCCTCCGGCTTGCCGAGGAACCACACCGGCGTGAAGCTGAAGGGTCGGCCCGGACGGTACCGCTTGGCACCGCCGCCACCACTGCGGCTGCCCGCGTAGACGAGGCCGGCGATCACCAGCACGACGACTGCCGGGATGCCGACGAAGACCAGCAAGGTGTCGGTTACAGACAATCCCAACGCCCCCAGGCGGAAAGAGAGAACTTCGACCGGGCCGGGTGGCGGGTCACCGTGGTGACCTCCCGACTCCGCTGCCATTCACGTTAGCGGAGCCCACGCCCCGCCAGAGCGGCGGGTGGCGATCCCACCCGCCACACAGACCCTCCAGTTGCGCAGCCGTCGCGATCAGTCTCGCGTCGTCGCCGTACCGACCGGTCAGCAACACACCGACCGGCAACCCCTCGGCGGTCACCCCCACCGGCAACGAGACCGACGGCTGACCGGTGACGTTGAAGACCGCACAGTACGGGGAGAACCGCCGTTGCAGGTCGAAGTCCTCCTCCGGCGTACGCCCCTCGGTGAACCAGCCGACGGGTGCCTGCGGGGACGCCAACGTGGGACAGAGCAGCAGGTCACAGTCGGCGGTACGGCGCGCGCCGAGGCGTACCTGCGCCTGGAGTTCGCCGAGGGTGGCGCTGAGCGTACCGGCGGATATCCCGCCGCCCCGGGCCCGCAGGAAGCGGGTCAACGGCAGCAGGTCGGCCTCCCGCTCGGGCGGCACCGGCGCGAGCGAGAGGACGTACCAGACGACCTCGAACAGCGGCCAGACCTGTGGCCCGAGTGGCGGTGGCACCTCGACCACCTGGTGACCGGCGGCGGTGAGCAGCGTCACGGCCCGGTCCACCGCGGCGACGCAGTCCGGGTGGACCGGCTCGTCGGCGAGCATCGGCGCGGTGAACCGGCCCACCCGCAACCGTCCGGGGTCGGCGGCGCGGGCGGCGCCCAGGTAGCCCTGTCTCTAT
>NZ_SISL01000753.1:0-1602 GCF_004307965.1 Verrucosispora sp. SN26_14.1
GCGGCGACCCGGCCGCACCAGCGGCAGGCCGGCGGCCGACCGGCGGAGGACAACGCCAGCGGCCCGGCACAGTGCGGGCAGCGGGCCGGGGTCCGGCAGTCCTGGCAGGCCACCGAGGGCATGTAACCCCGACGGGGCACCTGCACCAGCACCGGCAGATCCGCCCGCAACGCCTCCCGGGCCGCCGTCCAGGCCAGGCTCGGCAGCCGCGCGGTCGCCGCGCCCGGATCTCGGGCCAGCTGCGGGTCGTCGCCGGTCGGAGCGACCGCCGGGGTACGCGCCCGCAGCACCGCCCGGTCCGCGACCACCTCGCGGGCCCAGCCGGTCTCCACCAGCAGTTGCGCCTCGGCGGTACGCGCGTAACCGCCCACCAGCGCCGCCGCGTCGTCGAGCTGGGCCCGGGTGAGCAGCACCTCGCGGGCGTGCGGGTACGGGGCCCGCAGCTCGGCGTGCAGGTCGTCACCGTCGTCCCAGACGGCCACCAGACCGAGCCGGGCCACCGGAGCGAACATGGCCGCCCGGGTGCCGATCACCACCGGGGCGGTGGAGCGGCGGGCGGCCAGGAAGGCCCGGTAGCGACGGGCCGGTCCCGACGCGGCGGAGAGGCAGACGTGCCGCCCGGCGCCCAGCGTGGCGGTGAGCGCGGCGTCGAGCCGGTCCAGGTCCCGGCCGTCGGCGACCACCACGAGCGCACCCCGGCCGGAGGCCACGGTGGCGGCGACGGCGGTGGCGTAGCGGGCCGCCCAGTCCTCCCCCGGCAACGCCGACCACACGGCCCGGGGCGACCGCCCCTCGGTCAGGGCGCGCAGCAGCGCCGGTCCGGCCGGGTAGTCCCGCCACCCACCCGGATCGGGTGTCTCGGGGGTGGGGGGCGTCTCCGGGGTGGGGGTGGCTTCGGTGACCGACGGCGCCTGGTCGGGGGGCGGGGTGAGGATCTCCTTCTCGACGCGGGCGTGCCGGGGCGGCACGGCGAGGCGCAGCACGTCGGCGAGGCTGCCGGCGTACCGGTCGGCGACGGCCCGGGCCAGCCGTGCCACCTCGGGTGCCAGCACCGGCACCGGCGAGACCACCTTGGTCAGGTACACCGGCTTCGGGTGGTCGGAGCGGTCGGCCCGTTCCAGCACCCAACCGTCGACGAGTTGACCGGCGAAGCGGACCTTCACCCGCGCGCCGGGGACCGCGTCGTCGGCGAGGTCCGACGGGACCAGGTAGTCGAAGAGCCGATCCAGGTGCGGCAGCGGTACGTCGACACAGACACGAGCGACCGGCGACCCGTCAGCGGGTCGCCGGTCGTCACTCCTCGTGCCGGTCAGGCTCCTGCGGCCGACTTGAGGTCGGCGGCCCGGTCCGTGTTCTCCCACGTCAGATCCGGCAACTCCCGACCGAAATGCCCATACGCCGCCGTCTGCCCATAGATCGGACGCAACAGGTGCAGATCCCGAATGATCGCCGCCGGACGCAGATCGAACACCTCAGACACCGCCCGCTCGATCGACGCCACCGACACCGTCTCCGTACCGAACGTCTCCACGAACAAACTCACCGGATGCGCCTTACCGATCGCATACGCCACCTGCACCTCACACCGCTCCGCCAACCCCG
>NZ_SISL01000754.1:0-1600 GCF_004307965.1 Verrucosispora sp. SN26_14.1
GTTCCGCGCCGGCGGTCCGGGCCGCCGCGCTGGCGGCGCGCCGGATCTCCCGGCTGGTCCATGAGCCGCGCGGTCCACCGAGCAGGGCGATCTGCCGGTGACCGAGGCCCACGAGGTGCTCGATGGCGGTCCGTGCGCCCTGCCCGACGTCCATCAGGACGCAGGGCAGACCCGCCAGTTGGCGGTTGACCACGACCAGCGGCACCTCGCGGCTGAGCTGCTCGATCAGGCTGTTGCTCATCCGGGGGCTGCACAGCAGCACGCCGTCGACCTGCTTGGCCAGGGCGTGCACCAGTTCCTCCTCCGCGGCCGCGTCCTCGTTCGTGTCGGCGACGAAGACGTGGTAGTCGCGGTGGCGGGCCTGACTCTCCGCCGCCTTGATCAGCGGCGGGAAGAACGGGTTGGCGATGTCGGCGATGATCAGGCCGATGTTGTGCGTCCGGCCGGTGATGAGGGCCCGGGCGGCCCGGTTCGGCCGGTAGCCCAGGTCCTCGGCGCAGGCCAGCACCCGCACCCGGGTCTCCGGGTTGACCAGGTGGGGCGCGGAGAAGGTGCGGGAGACGGTGGAGATGTGCACGCCGGAGGCCCGTGCGACGTCCCGGATGGTGACTGGCACTCAGGCCCCCTTCATCGATGTGTGTCGGCGGTCACGGGTGTCGCCAATTAATGCAAACGGTTGCTCCACTGTCAACGGCACTTGATTACAGCTCTGTTTCGGCCGGGCTCTCGCCATGCACTCCAAACCCCATGAATAGGGTCAAACGACGCCGATTCTCGGCCGCTCGTTGACTCTGACCAATCGATCGTGGTTACTTCACTGCAAAGGTTTGCATAAAGATCGAGGAGGATCGGTCTGTGTCACCGCAACCCGGCAAGCGTGCCCGGTACGCCGTCGTCGGCACCGGCGCCCGCGCCGAGATGTTCGTCCGGGCCCTGGTCCGCGACCACGCGGACACCGCCGAACTGGTCGCGTTCGCCGACGTCAACCAGGCCCGGATGGACGCCCACAACCGATGGCTCGGCGAGCTGGGCCACGCTCGGCTGCCGACGTACCACGCCGACGACTTCACCACCATGCTGGCCGAGGAACGTGTCGACGTGGTGCTGGTGACCTCGGTCGACGTCACCCACGACACGTACGTGGTGGCCGCGCTGGACGCCGGCTGTGACGTGGTCACCGAGAAACCGATGACCACCGACGCGGCCCGCTGCCACCGCATCCTCGACGCGGTACGCCGCACCGGGCAACGGGTGACGGTGGCGTTCAACTACCGCTACAACCCCTTGCACGAACAGATGCGACGGCTGCTCGCCGAGGGCGCGGTCGGCGAGATCGGCTCGGTGCACTTCGAGTGGCTGCTCGACGTGCGCCACGGCGCCGACTACTTCCGACGCTGGCACCGCGACAAGGCCAGCTCCGGCGGGCTGATGGTGCACAAGGCCAGCCACCACTTCGACCTGGTCAACTGGTGGCTCGACGCCACCCCGGTGCAGGTGTACGCCGCCGGCCGGCTGTTCTTCTACGGCGACGACGGCCGCCGGCACGGCTACGCCCGCGACTACGACCGGGCGCACGCCGCGCCCGCCGCCGCCGACGACC
>NZ_SISL01000756.1:0-1592 GCF_004307965.1 Verrucosispora sp. SN26_14.1
GGGCGGGGGGATCCGTCGGCGCGCAGTGGGTTGGTCGACCTGCTGGGGCGGGCCGGCGGGACGTCGGCGGTGGACCCGGGCACCGTCGACGCGGACTGTGCCGAGGCGCCCGGGGTGCTGGCCGTCACCGGCGACTGTGCGCTGCGGGTGGCCGACCCGGGTGGGTTGCGCACTCTGATCCTGCGCAGCCCGGAGGCGTTCACCGTCGAGGCGCCGGCCCCGGGGGACGCCGAGTTCACCGTCGAGGACGACGTCACGCCGGCCGACGACGGCACCGGCGCGGTGGCCCGGATCGCCGTGGACCGGGCCACCACGGTACGGGTGAGCTGCTCCGGCGGCTGCCCGGTCACGATCGCGCGGGACTGAGGCGGGGAGGCCGGGATGGGCGCGCTGCGCAAGCCGTTCCTGCTGTTGGCGATGCTGGCGCTGGTGCTGGCGGTGGGCGTCGAGCTGGGGGCCGGGCTGTTGCTGGGCGGCGGCGACGCCGGTGCGGCGCTGACCGACAGCGCCGGTGACCTCGGGGTCGAGGTCGGTGACGTGAGCGGGGTCGGCGAGCCGTCCGGCCGGGGCTCCGGCTATCTGGTGCTCGTCGACGCGGCGGCGCTCTGGACCACCGGGCTGTTCTGTCTGGGGTTGGTGCTGCCCGAACGGATCCACGGTCGGGTGCAGGGCGTCGCCACCCTGATCTTCTCGATCGTCCTCATCATCGTGGCGTTCGTAGCGCTGATCGTCGCCTTCGTCGAGCTGATGGTCATGGTGTCGTTGTTCCTGGCTCCGCCGTTCGGCACGCTGGCGTACCTGGCGTTGTGGGGGTTCTTCCCGGTCGGCGACGCGGCCGTGCTGCTCGGCCTGGTGCTGCTGCTCAAGCTCGCCTGGGCCGGTCTGCTGGTGCTGGCCCAGCCGAAGTTCCTCCAGAACAAGGGCCTGGTGCTGCTGATCCTGACCAGCCTGCTCTGCACGGTGCTGCTGGAGTTCCTGCACAATCTGGTGCCGGTGATCCTGGTGAGCATCCTGGACGACCTGGGCGCGCTGCTCTTCGCGATCATCGGGATCGTCTGGGCGCTGGTGCTGCTGATCGGCGCGATCCCGGCGATCGTGAAGGCGCTACGGGCCACCGCCGCCCTGCGCGCCGAGCCCGATCCCGACCGCTAGGGCCTGTGTCGAAGTCCTCGGTCGAGCCGAGGCGGAGTCCAGGCTGCGGTCCGGCAAGGCGGGAATCGGTCCGGATACCGGTGTTGTATCCGGACCAATTCCCAACGCGGCCGGTCGTCGCCTGGGCCCGCCGCAGGCCGGCCAGGGACTTCGACACAGGCCCTAGGGCCCGGTTTCACGGGGGCGGCCGATTCTGATGAAGCAGACCTGGGTGCGCGGGGCGGATATGGTGGTGCCGTGATCGGGCTCGGCATGATCTGGTACCTCGTCGGCGTACTCGCCGACGTGGGTGCTTCCAGCATGCTGTCCGGCACGGCCGCGGCGACCGGTGTGCTGCTCGCCGCCGTGCTCGCCGCCGCGAACCTGGTCCATCGGGTGGTCACCGTCCCCGACCTGCGGATCACCCGACGGTTGCTCCGGGAACGGGCCGGGCGCACGGG
>NZ_SISL01000757.1:0-1566 GCF_004307965.1 Verrucosispora sp. SN26_14.1
CCCACCGACCGACTCGGCGGGCCGGCCGAGGAACGGCCGGTCCGGCATCGGACGGCCCAGCGCCGCCAGCGCGGTCGGCGCGAGGTCGATCAGTTGCAGGTAGCCCTGCCGACCGGTGCTGGGCGAGGTCAGCCAGCCCTCCTCCCAGCCGGGGCCGTCGGCGACGGCCACGTGCAGCCGGGACGGCCGCTCGGTGTCGGAGACCCCGGCGACGATCACCAGGGACCGCGGCGGCCGACCCGTCAGCACCCGGGCCAGCTGGGCGTCGGCCGCTTGCGCCGACGCCGACCGCGACGCCTCGTCCTCACCCTCGACGGTGCCGGCGTCGACGATGCTCAGCACGCAGGATCCGAGCAGCTCGGCCGGATCCTCCGGCAGCGTCGGCGCGTACCGGTCGACCCGACCGAACGGCCGCGCGGCGGCCACCGCCGCACCCGGGCCGACCGCCACCGAGCAGCGCACCGACTCCGACAGCGCGCCGGGCACCGTGCCCCACGGCAGCCGCTCCTGGTTGCGCAGCACGACGCTCTCCTGCTGCGGCAGGTTCGCGCCGATGCCGTCGGGCTGCTCCACCGTCACGTCGGCGGGCGGACACTGCCCGTCGGTCGGGCTGCCGGCCCAGGCGGCGAAGCCCCCCGCGCCGAGCGTGAGCCAGCCGTCCACCGGGCAGGTGGGTCGGTACACCGACCGCACCGACAACGAACCGATCGAGCCCTCCTGCGCCATCCGCCACAACGTCGGCGTCCGCTGCGCGTCCACGTCCTCCCACCGCAGCCCGGCCACCCCGACCAGCACCACGTAGTCGGCGCTCTGCCGGGGCGGCGGGCTCTCCGGACGGGCCGCCAGCACGGTGACGCCGAGCGCCACCACGACCAGGGTCAACAGGATCGGTGCGATTCGGCGCAACATCACCGGCGTCCCGTCGACGGCGTGTCGGCACCGGGCGTCGGCCCGGCCCCGCCCGAGGTCAACTCGGCGTAGAGCGCGACCAGCTGGGCCACGGTCTGCGCCTCGGTGGGCCAGGTCGCGGCCCGCGCGACACCCTGACGGCCCAGCTCGGCGCGGCGCGGCGCGTCGTCGAGCAGGTCACCGACCGCCGCGTCGACCGCGTCGACGTCGCCCGGCGGCACCAGCACCGCGGCGTCCCCCACCAGGTCCGGCAGGCCACCCACCTCGGTCGCCACCAGCGGTACGCCGACCCGCAGCGCCTCCTGCGCGAACAGTTGTCGGGCCTCCCAGTCGCTGGTCACCACCGCCAGGTCCGCCCCGGCCAGCAGATCGGCCACGTCGGTGCGGTGCCCGAGCAGGGTCACCGGCGCCCGCGCGGCACTGATCCGGGCGGCCAACGGCAGGTACGCCGGACCGCTCCCGGCGATCACCACGGCCGGCGGCGGCACCCGTTCCCGCCACCGGGCGGCGGCGTCCACCAGCACGTCGTACCGCTTCTGCGGGTGCAGCCGACCGACCGAGAGGATCAACGGCTGGTCGGCGGCCACCCCGAACTCGGCCCGTACGGCGGCCCGGCCCCGGCGCGGCGCGGGCAGCTCGGGAGCGGCCACCGGGGCG
>NZ_SISL01000758.1:0-1561 GCF_004307965.1 Verrucosispora sp. SN26_14.1
CTGCGCGACACCGCGCTGCCGCTGCCGCAGCGGGTGGCTCCGGCGCTGGCGCTGGCCGACCTGCTCTGGGCGCACCCGGTCCGCGAGCTGGTCACCACCGGCGAGGAGTACCGCATCTGGGTGGACCGTGAGCGGGCCCTCTTCTCCGCCTGGTACGAATTCTTCCCCCGCTCCGAGGGCGCGATCCCGGCCACCGTCGACGCGCCGGCCCGCTCCGGCACCTTCGCCACCGCCACGCAGCGGCTGCCGGGGGTCGCCGCGATGGGCTTCGACGTGCTCTATCTGCCGCCGGTCCACCCGATCGGCCGGGTCAACCGCAAGGGCCCCAACAACACGCTGGTCGCCGGGCCGGACGACGTGGGTTCACCGTGGGCCATCGGCGCCGCCGAGGGCGGGCACGACAACATCCACCCCGATCTGGGTACGCCGGAGGACTTCCGGGCCTTCGTCGTCGCCGCCGCCGAACACGGCCTGGAGGTGGCGATGGACCTGGCGTTGCAGTGCGCCCCCGACCACCCCTGGGTCAGCGAGCACCCGGAGTGGTTCACCACCCGCGCCGACGGCAGCATCGCGTACGCGGAGAACCCGCCGAAGAAGTACCAGGACATCTATCCGGTGAACTTCGACAACGACCCGGAGGGCATCCGCGCCGAGGTGCTGCGGGTGGTGCTGCACTGGGTCGGCGAGGGCGTGAAGATCTTCCGGGTGGACAACCCGCACACCAAGCCGGTCGACTTCTGGCACTGGCTGATCGGCGAGGTCAAGCAGGTCGACCCGGACGTGCTGTTCCTCGCCGAGGCGTTCACCCGACCGGCGATGATGCACGGGCTGGCGAAGGTCGGCTTCACCCAGTCGTACACGTACTTCACCTGGCGGACCTCGGCGGCGCAGATGCGCGAGTACTGCGAGGAACTGGTGGCGGCGGCCGACTACATGCGGCCGAACTTCTGGCCGAACACGCCGGACATCCTGCACGCCTCGTTGCAGCACGGCGGACCGCCGATGTTCAAGATCCGGGCGGTGCTGGCCGCGCTGCTCTCCCCCTCCTGGGGCATGTACGCCGGGTTCGAGCTCTTCGAGCACGTCGCGCGCCCCGGCGCGGAGGAGTACATCGACAACGAGAAGTACGAGCTGCGCCCCCGCGACTGGGCCGGCGCGCTCGCGCAGGGGCGGTCGCTGGCGCCGTTCATCGCCACCCTGAACCAGGTCCGCCGGGAGAACCCGGCCCTGCACAGGCTGCGGAACCTGGTCTTCCACGACATCGACAACCCGGCGCTGCTCTGCTGGTCCAAGCACGACCCGACGACCGGCAACACGGTGCTGGTGGTCTGCTCGTTCGACTCGCACACCGTGCAGTGGGGCAACACCACGCTGGACATGCCCGCGTTGGGCCTGGACTGGCACGACCGGTTCACCGTGCACGACGCGCTGACCGGCGCCACCTACGACTGGGGACAACGCAACGCGGTCCGCCTCGACCCGTACCTGCAACCCGCGCACGTGCTGGTGCTGCGCCGCCCCGACGCCACCGCACCCGACACGGCCGGCACCGCCACGGCCG
>NZ_SISL01000759.1:0-1561 GCF_004307965.1 Verrucosispora sp. SN26_14.1
GCAGATCGACGACGCCCGGGGAGCCCGCGCCGTCGATCTGCTGCATGACCGGCTCGACCGCCCGGTGACCCTGGCCGAACTGGCCGCCGAAGCCGGCCTCAGCCGATTCCACCTGCTGCGACTGTTCCGGCAGCAGACCGGCGAGACCCCGGCCCAGCTCCACCAGCGCCTTCGCCTCGATCTCGCCCGGCGACTGCTGCGCACCACCTCGCTCACCGTCGCGGCGGTCGCGCACCGATGCGGGTTCGCCGACCAGTCGCACTTCGCCAAGGCTTTCCGCCGCCAGGTGGGCGCGTCCCCCACCGGCTACCGGGCGGACGCCCAGCGGCCGAGTGACCGATGATCGGTTCCACGAAGGCAGGAAGGTGACCTGAGCGAACAGGTCGACACACCGTGTTGTGGCGATCACCAGCAGGGTAGTTTCGAAGTCGGGGGTCGCACCGCAGGTGAAAACCGACGACAGCATCCGGACGCCCGATCTCGTGACGATTCGGCGATCCGACGACCTGGCCCAGACCACAGCCGGGCGGCCGGGTCGCCAAGCCCTGCTGTTCAGGTAATGGTGAGGGTGATGCTGTGCCAGCCTGTGGCGCCGTCGGGGTATGGCGTCCTGCGTTGTTCCGGCTGGGTGGTGCCGGTGCTGTCGGATGCGCGAACGCGGATGGTGTGGCTGCCGGGTGTGGCGTCCCAGCGGTACGCCCACTGCCGCCACAGATCTGGTGACGGTCCCGCGGCGAGGCGCGCGGTCTGCCACGGCCCGTCGTCGATCTGCACCTGCACGGCGGTGATACCGCGACGCTGGGCCCAGGCGACCCCGGCGATCATGACTGGTCCGGCGGGGCGTCGGGTGAAGGGTTTGGGGGTGTCGATGCGGGAGGCGGTCTTGACCGGTGCGTCGGGTGCCCAGCCGCGTTCGACCCAGTAGGTGTCGAAGGCGTCGAACGTGGTGACGGTCATCGCGGTGAGCCATTTGCAGGCGCCGACGTAGCCGTAGAGGCCGGGGACGAGCATGCGTACCGGGAATCCGTTGTCCAGGGGGAGAGGTTCGCCGTTCATGGCGACGGCGAGCATGGCGTCGCGGCCGTCGAGGATCGCCGCGAGTGGGGTACCGATGGTCATACCGTCGACGGCCCGGCTGACGAGTTGGTTCTGGCCGGGTCGGATGCCGGCCTCCCGGAGCAGGGGAGCCAGTGGCACCCCGCTCCAGCGGGCGGTGCCGATGTAGGGGCCACCGACTTCGTTGGATACGCAGTTGAGGGTCAGGTCACGTTCCATCAGGCCCCGGGCCAGTAGCTCGTCGAAACGCCACGTTCGGGGTCGGTCGACGGCGCCCTCCAGGGTCAACCGCCAGCGGTCGACGTCGACCTGCGGGACGGTGAGGGCCGTGTCGACGCGGTAGAAGTCCCGGTTCGCCGTGATGAACGGTGCCACGCCGTCCACTCCGGCGGACGTGTCGGCGGGCAGCGTCGCCGCGGGTTGCATCGGGGCGGGAAGGACGACGGTGGCGCGGGAGCGGCTGCCGGCGGCGTTGCGGGCGGCGAGCGCCGTCCCGGCGGTGGCC